>CAKSHG010000277.1 GCA_934456315.1 uncultured Oscillospiraceae bacterium
AAAGTCCTCCGGCAAAGGCATTACATCGGCTTTCTGCGAGGTATCCATAACCACCGCCGCGCCGATTATCCTGCCGTCTTTGGAAATATGCACCTCTGCGTAGGCGTTCATCATTCCGTGGAGCGTATCCGCCATGTAGGAAAGAAACTCCGTGCCCTTGTTCGGGACATAGTTCGGAGCCTGCACCTTATCCACGGACGTCCAGTGTTCGCCGCCATCGAGCCACTCGTCGGAGCCGCCTCCGGTCATAGTCCACCAGCCGTCCGTGGCGGTCAGCTTAATGGTCTGGTCGCCGCCGATATAGGTGCACTGCTTTGTATCCATCATCGTGAAGAATTCGGACGCCCTGTCCCTTATCTCCTTGGCTGCCTGGTTTCCCGAGGCAATGCGGGCGTCAGCGACAGCGCCATACAGCGTAGGAATGAGCACCGCCGCCAGCACGCCGATGATAACGATGACCACGACAAGCTCCACGATAGTAAAGCCCTTGTTAGCCGCCGCTCTTTTCATATTTTTACCCATACCATCAACCAACAGAAAGATATCTTCTGTACTCGTTCGGATCCTGGCACCTCGTGAGTGCGACCTCGTTCGTGATCTTGCCCATGTTGACAAGTCTTGCAAGATCCTGGTCGAGGGTGAACATGCCGTTCTTCTTACCGGTAGCGATAGCCGTCGGTACCTGGAATATCTTACCCTCACGGATCATCGAGCGGATAGCGTCGGTCGCCGCGAGTATCTCGAGAGCCGCGCAGCGTCCCTTTCCGTCAGCGGTGGGGACGAGGGTCTGGGAGATGATGCCTACAACGGAGTTAGCAAGCTGCGAACGTATCTGACCCTGGGAATGCGGGGGATATACGTCGATGATACGGTCGATGGTTTCAGCCGCGCCGGTGGTATGCAGTGTCGAGAATACCAGGTGACCGGTTTCTGCGGCGGTTACGGCTGCATTGATGGTTTCGAAGTCACGCATCTCTCCGACCAGGATAACGTCCGGGTCCTCACGGAGCGCTGCTCTAAGGGAGCCTGCAAAGCTGTCCACGTCCTGACCGATCTCACGCTGGTTCACCATCGACTGCTTATGAGTGTGAAGATACTCGATAGGATCCTCGACTGTGATTATGTGGCAGTTCTTGGAACGGTTGATGTGGTCTATCATCGCCGCAAGGGTCGTAGATTTACCGGAACCTGTAGGACCTGTAACGAGGACAAGCCCACGCGGCGCCATTGCAAATTCGCCCAGGGTAGCCGGCAGGGAAAGGTCGGCAAGGGTCGGGATATCGTTTCGCAGAAGTCGGATAGCAACTGCGTGGTATCCTCTCTGGCGGTATACGTTGACTCTGTGACGGAATCCTGCGGTGGACACATACGAGAAGTCGGTGTCCAGTCCCTTGGATATCTGGGACTTATGCTTGATAGATGTTATCTGGTTGATGATGTTTACGATGATAGGCTCAGTGCAGTCAGGATATCCGGAGAGCTTTCTGATAGAGCCGTGCAGACGTACCACCGGCGGCAGACCTGCTGTGAAGTGCAAGTCCGAGCAGCCGAGGTTGCGCGCCTCGTCCAGGATCCTGTTGATATCCATTATATTGGTGTTCATACCTTCCACGTTGATTACGCTCCTTTGTAATTAGTATTCCGGTCGGGTCTGGAATATTCCTGCGGCTGTCTGCACCCGTGCGCGCGGCTTTCTGCTGTCCGCATTCCGCAGCGGGAGGGTCCGCTGGATATATCCTGCGCCCAGATCAAACGGTATAAGTTGCCTTTACCAGTTCGTCCATTGTTGTTCTTCCGGCAAGCACCATCTGCGTTACGTTGTCACGCAGCAGCAGCGTGCCGTTCTGGGTTGCCTTTTCGCCGATCTCCTCGGCGGTAGCGCCCTTGGAGATGAGTTCCTTTATATCGTTTGACGTAACGATTATCTCATGGATAGCGGTACGCCCGGAATAACCAGTTCCTCTGCACTTCTTGCAGCCGCCCTTGTGCGCCTGGCATATCTGCACGGGCTTATCCTTGCTTACAAGGCGGAGGTCTGCTGGATCGGAGAGGGTGATAGTTTCCTTGCACTCATTGCACAGGAGCTTTACAAGTCGCTGTGCGATGATACCAACCAGTGAGGAAGCTACCATGTACGGCGCAACGCCCATGTCCACAAGACGGACGATGGTGGAAGCCGCGTCGTTTGTATGCAGTGTAGAAAGCACGAAGTGACCGGTGATAGCGGCTCTGATCGCGATATCTGCGGTTTCGCCGTCACGGATCTCACCGACCATTATGATGTCAGGGTCCTGACGAAGGATAGATCTCAGCGCCGCCGCGAAGGTCATGCCTGCCTTGGCGTTTATCTGGCACTGGTTTACGCCGTCGATCTTCTTCTCGACAGGGTCCTCAACGGTAACGATGTTTACGTTAGGCTTGGATAGTTCGCCGAGAGTAGCGTACAGCGTTGTGGATTTACCGGAACCGGTAGGACCTGTAACCAGCATAACTCCGTTCGGGCAGCGGATTATCTGCTTGAACATCTCGTAGTTATACTCGGTCATACCGAGGTCGGTGATCTTTCTGGTCTTTTCGTCTGCGGTGGA
>CAKSHG010000278.1 GCA_934456315.1 uncultured Oscillospiraceae bacterium
GCAAAGGCTGACAAGGCTATAAAGGAGATCGAGAGCCTTGGACTTGACAGAGTTCCTGTCTGCGTTGCAAAGACGCAGTACTCCCTGTCCGACGACCCGACAAAGCTCGGCAAGCCGGAGCATTTCACCATCAGCGTGAGCGATGTGAGAGCCTCCGCAGGCGCAGGCTTCGTGGTAGTCTACACCGGCGACGTTATGACCATGCCGGGTCTGCCCAAGGTTCCCGCTGCGGACAACATCGACGTTGACTCCGACGGAAAGATCACCGGTCTGTTCTGATGGAAGAATACGTTGAATACATCTCCCGTAGCCCGGAGGACACCGCGCGTATTTCCGCGGAAATAGCGACGCAGCTCCGTGCCGGGGACATCATTCTATACGAGGGCGACATGGGCGCGGGCAAGACCACTTTCACAAAGGGGCTTGCCGCAGCGCTGGGTATCACCGACCCGGTGACCAGCCCCACGTTTGCGCTGGTCAACGAGTACACCGAGGGACGGCTGCCGCTGTTCCACTTCGACCTGTACCGTATCGACAGCTACGACGACCTGTACGCGATAGGGTTCCTGGACTACCTCGACCGGGGAGGTATCATCGCGGCGGAGTGGAGCGAGAACATCGATGGGCTTGAGCAGGAGCTTTCCGGCGACAGCTCCCGCACGATACTGAAGATACGCATAGAAAAGTCCGGCGAGAATGAGCGGCGCATAAAGGTCAGCGGACACATCGTCTGCCCGCTGTGCGGAGGCAACGAGGTGTCCCGCGCAGTCGTAAGGCAGACCGGAGATACGGTGCGTATCTGCGAGGGCTGCGGCGCGCTGTGGACGGAGCCGCGCATTTCTGCGGATAACAGCACGACATTTGCGCACTATATGGAAAGCCGCGGGCTGAAGCCCTACTGGAACGAGCTTGAGGGCAGGACTTACCTCTGACCGCAGGCTGAAAGGGAAGTGACTACATGATTTTAGGCATAGACAGCTCCGCAATATCTGCGGGCTGCGCTCTGATGGACAACGACGGCAGGATAATCGCCGAGCAGTTCCTGAACACGAAACACACCCACTCCCAGACGCTGCTCCCCATGGTAGAGAGCATGCTGAAATGCGCGGGCGTGAAGATATCCGACCTTGACGCGGCCGCCGTGACGGTCGGTCCGGGGTCGTTCACGGGGCTTCGTATCGGCGTTTCTACTGTCAAGGGAATGTGCTACGGAGCAGGGAAGAAGTGCGTCGGGATCTCCTCTCTGGAGGCGATCGCGTACAATTTCCCGGGTATCGACGGCACGATAGTCTGCTGCATGGACGCGCGCTGCGGTCAGGTGTACAATGCGGTGTTCCGCAGCGAGGGCGGAGTTATCACCCGGCTGTGCGACGACCGCGCGATACGGCTCGATGACCTTGCGCAGGAGCTTTCTGGCATGTCCGGCAGGATAATCCTCGCCGGGGACGGCGCGGAGCTTGCGCACAAAGCCACCGACGGGAAGTATGAGCTTGCGCCCTATACATTGCGCTATCAGCGCGGCAGCGGCGTGTGCTTCGCGGCGCAGGGGAAAGAGCTCATCGACCCGGCGGCGCTCATGCCGAGCTATTTAAGGCTCCCGCAGGCGGAGCGCGAGCGGCTTGCGCGCGAGGGCAAGCCGGTAACGGAGTAAATTCGGAACTTGTGGATCGCTCCGCAATGGAGCTTATCCATCGAATTGAAAGAGAGGTAATTATTATGGTAAATCTGGTAAAAGGACAGAAAGTGGAGCTCACAAAGAGCAATCCTGGGCTGACGAAGATCAACGCTGGTCTTGGCTGGGACGTCAACGCGTTTGACAGCGGCTCGGCGTTCGACCTGGACGCGGAAGTGTTCCTGCTCGGCGATAGCGGAAAGGTGTCGTCTGACGGGGATTTCGTGTTCTACGGCAACACAACCCACGCTTCCGGCGCGGTGGAGCATACCGGCGACAACCGTGACGGTGCCGGGGACGGCGACGATGAAACTATAAAGATCGACCTTAGCCGCGTTCCGCAGAACATTTCCCGCATCACATTCACCGTAACGATTTATGACGCTGCGGTCCGCAATCAGAATTTCGGTCAGGTCAACAATGCGTTTATCCGCATTTACAACCCCGAAACCAACGAGGAGCTTCTCCGCTACGACCTCACCGAGGATTTCTCGATAGAAACCGCGCTGGTCATCGGCGAGCTTTACCGCCACGGCGGCGAGTGGAAGTTCAATGCGGTCGGAGCGGGCTACCAGGGCGGTCTGGAAGCGCTCTGCCGCGCTTACGGAGTTAACGTTTAACTTATGGTCACCTCTAAAAAACTCGTTTGAGCGAAAATGTGTATAGCACACTGCCTGCTTCTGTCATCGAGCGAAATTCCTGATGTGACGGCGTCCATGCCGTCACTCGGTTATTTCGCTCTGCAGCATCGCGCTGCACCTCCTCGCATTCAGTGCACTTTACCCATTTTTCCTTTTCAAACCGTTTTTAAGAGGTTTCCTTGTATTTAAAGGAGTTTTTTTTTGACTAATTCTACAATGAGCATTGTTCGCTGACCGGGAGGTCTGCGGACAGCAACCCTCCCGGCGTTCCGA
>CAKSHG010000279.1 GCA_934456315.1 uncultured Oscillospiraceae bacterium
CAGCTCAACCAGGGCATAATGGCGGCGCTCACCGAGGAACAGCAGGCGGAGATACAGTCGGCGATGATGGGCATGGTGTCCGATGAGCAGATGAACAGTATCATGATGGGACTTCTGACTCCGGAGCAGCTCATGCAGCTCCAGACCGGCGCTGACGTAAACAGCCTGCTCACTGATGAGCAGAAAGCGCAGATGTCCGCGCAGATAGCGGCTTCACTGACGGACGAGCAGAATGCGGAGCTTTCCGCGATGATGAACGGCATGGTTGACCCGTCCAAGCTGTACACAGCATTCATGCAGGTGCTGACTACCGACCAGCTGAAGCAGCTCATGGATATGACAAAGGAGCCTGAGAGCACTGACGCGACCTATGACGGCAACCTGAAACTGCTGGGTGTTGCAGAGCTTTCCGAGCCGAGTTCCATGAAGATATATGCAACTGACTTTGAGAGCAAGGAGAAAATAACTCAGCTTATCGAAAAGTACAACGACTCCAAGATAGCGGAGGACGACCAGGCTGACGTCATCAACTACACCGATTATGTAGGGCTGATGATGTCGAGCGTCAGCGACATTATCAATGCGATATCCTATATTCTGATAGCGTTTGTTGCCATTTCTCTCGTGGTATCGTCGATAATGATAGGCATAATCACCTACATTTCGGTACTGGAGCGTACCAAGGAGATTGGTATACTGCGTGCGATGGGCGCGTCCAAGCGTGATGTTTCCAATGTGTTCAACGCAGAAACGCTTATAGTCGGATTTTCGGCGGGGGTTATCGGAATCGGCGTGACATTGTTGCTGAATATTCCGATAAATATCATAATCGAGAACATCACAGGCATTGCCAATGTGGCACTTCTCCCGTGGCAGGGCGGTGTGATACTTGTTGTGATAAGCATGTTGCTTACGCTTATAGCGGGACTTGTTCCGGCGGGGGTTGCCGCGAAGAAAGACCCGGTAGAGGCGCTGAGAACAGAGTGATAATAATAAGAAACCCCGACGGATATCGGGGTTTCTTCTATATTACCATCTGGGGTGCTCATGCGGGCAGCAGGAATTCCGCTTCGCGGCGCGCAGCTCGACGTAACATCCGCATTTCTGGCAGGTGCCGCTGACTAGTGAATCACACAGGCGGCATAGCGAGAGCCTTGCTGTGTAGTCCTCCGGGGAGGCTTTCTGGGTCGCTGGGAGAGCCTCTATGCGCTGTTGTATAGCTTCCATGAGCTGCGATTCGTCGATATCCTGGAGCAGGCAGCGGCGGCAGGGCTTACGCTCCATCACAGCTTTATGGTGAGCGCGGCAACGGAGCAGGGCGGGAGCACTACTTCTGCTCTGCCGTCAGCGACGGTAACAGTGAGCGGCTTTATCGCCACTCTGTCAGGCTCGTCAAAGGTATTAAGCGCGTGCACCTCATCGGCAAGTATACGCCCCTCTGCGGACTGGATACCGGCAAACGCCGCAGCTATGTCCACCTTAAAGCTCTCGGTAAGCGAAGCATTCGACAGCGTTACGAACACATCGCCGTCGGCGTTGACGGAAGCGGACTGGCTGAGGGCGGGCACGCCCTCGGCTGCGCCGGAGTTCTGGATGTGGCTGTAGATCAGGTCGGAATCCTGGTGCTGCTTGTAGAGGTCGAAAACGTGGTAGGTCGGAGTCTTGATGGTCTTTGAGCCCTCGGTAAGCAGAATAGCCTGGAGTACGTTCACCGCCTGCGCGATGTTCGCCATCGGAATACGCGCGGAGTGCTGGTTGAAGATGTTCAGGTTTATCGCTGCGACTATCGCGTCGCGCATGGTGTTCTGCTGATAGAGGAATCCAGGGTTAGTTCCCGGCTCGACGTCGTACCAGGTGCCCCACTCGTCCACGATAAGACCTACCCTGTGTTCAGGGTCATATCTGTCCATAATTCCGGAGTGACGGGTTATCATTCCTTCAATGCCGAGAGTGGAACGTATCGTCTTGTAGTATTCCTGCTCGTCGAATTCTGTCGCGCTTCCCTTGTGGCTCCAGTCACCGGTGGGAACGGTGTAGTAATGCAGGGACATGCCGTTCATATTCCACGGCGTGATCTGCTTCATGAGAACTTCCGTCCAGTTGTAATCGTCAGCGTTGGAGCCGCTTGCGACTTTGAAAAGCTGGTTTCCGCTGTAATTGCGGCAGTATGTCGCATAACGGCGGTAAAGGTCGGAGTAGTATTCAGAGCGCATGGACCCTCCGCAGCCCCAGCTTTCGTTGCCTATGCCGAGGTATTTGAGCTTCCAGGGCTGCTCCCTGCCGTTGCGCTTACGCAGCTCTGCCATGGGGGAAACTCCGTCGAAGGTCATGTATTCCACCCAGTTGGACAGCTCCTCGACGGTGCCGCTGCCTACGTTGCCGCTGATGTACGGCTCACAGCCGACCAGCTCGCAGAAGCGCATGAATTCATGCGTACCGAAGCTGTTGTCCTCAACGACTCCGCCCCAGTTGGTGTTGACCATCTTTTTGCGCTGGGATTTTTCGCCGATACCGTCGCGCCAGTGGTATTCATCGGCGAAGCAGCCGCCGGGCCAGCGCAGCACGGGGAGCTTTATCTGC
>CAKSHG010000280.1 GCA_934456315.1 uncultured Oscillospiraceae bacterium
GCTCAAGTCACTGACTCAGCTGCTTTCCACCGTAATCTACAAGATGTTCATGGAGGAGGAGCTCCGCAGCTCCCAGACGCGGCTTGAACGCCTGGCTTATTTCGACGTAGGCACCAGTATGCCGAACCGCAGCATGTTCGAGCGAGACTTCACCTCGGAGATATCCGAGAACCGCAGCGGCGCAGTGATCGCAGTGGAATTCTCGAATCTCAAGAGCATTTCCGAGATCTACGGATTTGAGTACGCTGACGATATCCTGAAAAGCTGCGCAGAATACATCCTTGCACTTCCATGCAGCTCCCAGAAAAAGGTCTACAGATTCTCCAGCGATATCCTTTTCATAACTCTAAGCGGTATCCAGCGCGAGGAGGCGCGTCAGTTCGCGCAGGCTGTACTGACTAAATTCCGCTCGCCGTGGTACCTACACAACAACGAACATCACCTGCGCGTCTACGCCGGATTCACTATCTACCCGCACGACGCAGAAAATATCGACACCGTTGTCAGCGCCGCTACGCACACTCTCCGTCTCGCCAAGGAACGACTGAGCGAGGACGCGGTGTGCTACGCCGAGGGACTTGAGGACGCGCTGACCGACAACCGCATGGTGAAAAAGCTCATCACCGATTCAGCCGAGAACGGCTTCAAGGGCTTCTACTACCTCTATCAGCCGGTACTCGAGATGAAGACCGGACGTCTCCATTGCTGCGAAGCTACGCTGTTCTGGGGAAATGAGGATATGACCGTGCCGCGCAGCAGATTCCTGCCGATAATCGACCAGCTCGGCTATTCACGGCAGCTCTACCGTTTCGCCTGCGACAAGATATGCAGCTTCTGCGCCTCAGTGCGCGAGCTTGGATACCCGGACTTCCGCGTAAGCTTCAAAATGCCCGAAAATATCCTCAACAGTGAAATATCCGTTGACGTTTTACAGAGCACACTGCTTGAGTATTCCCTGCCGCCAAGCGCAATAAGCATAGCCGTAACAGAAGCAGAGGGAACACTCACCAGCGGCGGAATCTACCTCCAGGCGCTCTCGCGCATGGGAATGAACATCATCGCGGACGACACCGGAGCGGGCTACTTTACCGATACTCCGCTGAACAATCCCTCAGTAAAAACCGTGAAGATACGCGCCGACCGCTTCAGCGGCGACAGCGTTTCTGCGGGATTCGTGCGCTCACTCATCAAGAAAGCCCACAGCAAGGGTATCGCCGTCTGCGCAAAGGATGTAGACAGCCCCTCCGACCTGACCGCTATCGGAGGCTCCGAGATAGACCTCATCGAGGGTATTTTCAATGGCAGACCGCTGCGCGACAACGAATTTATAGATCGGATGTCCGAGGGTCTGGGCGCGGGCTGATTTACCTATCCGTTTTGTTACACATTACAAAAGGTGCGCCGTTCCTCCCGGTGCGCCTTTTTGTATTGACAATCAGACCGGATTATAGTATAATTAAATAACGATGAATGCAAGCAGAAAGGCGGTGCCGTATGTTCGGACTGTTTAAAAAGAAGATACTCAAGACCGAGGAGGAAAAGCGCGCGGAGAGCCTTTCGCGTACCAAAAAGGTGCAGTTCGAGCCGATGAAGCCTGCGGAAGCCGAACAGCTTATCGACGCGGATATCCGTGCGGTGCTGGGATTCGCGTCGGTGAACTACTACGCGACAAAGGACCGCTACCTGCTGTGCACGTTCTGGTACGACGACGATTACTCGGAAATCTACATGTGTTTCGAGCTTCGGGTGGACGACCTCCCACACGGAAAGACCAGGCTGTACCAGATAGACAAGGTGCTTATGCGCGACATACTGCGCAAATTCGGTCAGAATATCAATATCGGAGAGTAATTTATGAACAATTTTTCGGTGCTCGAATGCCCCGTCTATTTTGACAAGACAAACATGCTGGATATGCTTTCCCTGTCCGCGGCGCGCTCCGTGCTCTGCCAGAATCGTCTTGGAGAGCAGATAATTGCGGATAACTCCTGGGGGCTTGACCCCATGAAAGGGCTGATACGCTTCGGAGAGCGCGAATTCCGCGCCGGTATACTCGGCACGGAGTCCGAGATACAGAATACCTGGCTGTGGAGCTGGGCGCACACTGAAAGCGGTCTGCCGGAAAGCTCCACTGCGATCTGCAGGCGCATTAAAAAGCTACTGCCCGACCTCCCGGAATTCCAGACCGGAAAATTCATGCTGGACGAGATACACAACGGTCACAATCTCGCGATGATATCCTGCGGAGTTTCGCAGGACAACATCTGCTACTACAGATGTCCCTACAACGGCGGCGCGGCTCTTGTCGCGATATCCGGGCTTCCTGACGGGATATTCGCACCTGCGGACGTCACAGAATTCCTGCGGCACTATATCCAGATGATAAGTGGATTCTACTGCGACCATCGTCTGCTTGCGGCGGGATTCCTGTATCAGAACGGAACTCCGTTCACGGAAAGCGAGAACGCTATAACCGCTGATTTCGGCGAGCGCAGTCTAAGATTCATCTTCGAGCAGACCGAGGACGAACT
>CAKSHG010000281.1 GCA_934456315.1 uncultured Oscillospiraceae bacterium
GTCGGATTACGCGCCGTCGAAGGTCGAGGTAGTTTTCGATAACGTCACCAGCGTTACCAAGCTCCCGGCGTTCGACAGCTGCTCGCTGTTCAGCTCGGGAATATGGGATACTGTCGAGAAGAACGGAGTGCCCAGGTTCCGGCTGACCCTCACGCTGCGCCAGGCGGGGATCTACAGCGGCTGCGGCGCCTACTATGATGAAAACGGCGACCTCATGCTGACGTTCAGCGTTCCGACCGCGCCGCTTTCCGGAAAGGTCATCGTCATCGACCCGGGACACGGCTACGGCAAGACCGCGAGCAAGCTCGACCCCGGCGCTATCGGGAACGTCACCGAGCAGTCGGTGAACCTCGCCGTTGCAAAGCAGCTCGAATCCAAGCTGACCGCGATGGGCGCGACCGTTGTCCGCCTCAAGACCGAGAGCGAGTTTATCCTTACCGCGACCCGCCCGACAGTGGCGAGGGCTTACGGCGCGGATATGTTCATCTCGCTGCACTGCAACTCCGCGCTAAGCGAGTCCGCGCACGGCGTCGAGGTCTACTACTTCACGCCGTTCTCGCAGCCGCTTGCGAAGAACATCAACGACAAGCTGTCAGGATACTACGATAATTCCGTCTACGCCGACGGCACCAGGAGCAGCCGCGGCGAGAAGTACAGCTACTACTGGGTAACGCTCCAGCAGGATTTCCCGAGCGTGCTTGTGGAGATGGGATTCATCTCCAACGAGCGCGAGTGCATGGTGATGGCTGATTCTGGCTACCAGTCGGGCATTGCGCAGTCCATCGCGGACGGCGTAAAGGCTTATTTCGCAAGGAGCGGACTTAGCTACTCCGGCAGCGGCAGCAGCGAGGCTCCGGATAATGCCGGAACTCCCTCCCAGCCGGAAAATCCCGGAAATACTACGGAGCCTGACACGTCCGTACCCGAAACCCCTGAAACTCCCGGAAACACGGACACGCCGTCCGAGCCGGAAACTCCCGGCAGCGGCGAAACCTCCGAACCGGACGCGTCAATACCGGAAACTCCGGAAAACACGGCGACCTCCGAGCCGGAGCAGCCCGGTATCCCGACTGACGAGCCGGAATCCCCCGGGACGTCCGAGCCGGAAACTTCCCAGCCCGGCAGCGGCGGAATACGGGTAGAATAAGGGAACCTCTAAAAACCGGTTTGAAAAGGGAAAATGGGTAGAGTGCGCCGAATGCGATGAAAGCCGACGAAGTAAGGCTGTATGCCTTACGAGGAGGTTTGAAGAAGCAGTCGGTGTGCTATACACATTTTCACTCAAACAAGGTTTTTAGAGGTGACCATAAGCGCAATTAAATATCATCGCAGCGGAAAATCGTATTGAAATTTTCCGCTGCATGTGTTATAATCTAAGTTGGGGAAGTCATATCCGCAGGGAAAGCTGAATATGACTACAGAAAGAACATCGTATGGAGGAACCATTTTATGTGCGGAATAGTAGGATACATAGGCGAGCGCGACTGCACTGACGTGCTTATGCAGGGGCTTGAAAAGCTGGAGTACCGCGGGTATGACAGCGCCGGAATAGCCGTTTTCGAAAAGACCGGGATAAAGACCGTAAAGACAAAGGGAAAGCTCGCTGACATGCGGCACAAGCTTGAAATAGAGGGCAGTCCGGTGGGACACTGCGGAATAGGACACACCCGCTGGGCGACGCACGGCGAGCCGAGCGACCTCAACTCCCACCCGCACACCAACGGCAGAGTGACCATCGTCCACAACGGAATAATCGAAAACTACATCGAGCTGAAGGAATTCCTTACGGAAAAGGGCTACACGTTCACCTCCCAGACGGATACCGAGGTAGTTGCATGCCTGCTGGACTATTACTATTCCGAGAGGAATCCGCTCCGCGCGATTATGGAAACTGTCAAGGAGCTCCAGGGCAGCTACGCGCTCGGGATAATATTCAGGGACTTCCCGGACAGGGTCTACGCTACCCGTAAGGAGTCCCCGCTCATCGTCGGGATAGGCGATAACGAGTATTTCATCGGCAGCGATATCCCGGCATTCCTGAAATACACGAAAAAGTACGTTCTGCTTGACGACGACGACATCGTCTGCATGAAAACCGACGGGATAGAGTATTACGACGTCCACGGCATTCCCGAGCAGAAAGAGATAAGCATCGCAGAGTGGGACGTAGAGCAGGCGCAGAAGTGCGGCTATCCGCATTTCATGCTGAAAGAGATACATGAGCAGCCCGGTATCGTCGCAAAGACGATGGAATCCTGCTGCAAGGACGGCGTGCCGGATTTCGCCAACATCGGTCTGACGGACGACGTGCTGCGCGACGTGAAGCGGGTGTTCATCGTAGCGTGCGGAACGGCGATGCACGCCGGGATAATCGCACGCTACGCGATAGAGCAGCTTGCGCGGGTTCCCGTGACCGTCGAGGTAGCGTCGGAATTCCGCTACATGAACCCGATAGTCGGCGAGGGCGACCTTGTTATCGTGGTATCCCAGAGCGGCGAAACCGCGGATACAAAGGCAGGTCTG
>CAKSHG010000282.1 GCA_934456315.1 uncultured Oscillospiraceae bacterium
GTTGCGATGATGAACGCAAAGGCAGCAGAAATAGGCTGCACGAATACCCATTTTGCGAACACCCACGGACTGTACGCCGAGGATAATTACACCACGGCGCGTGACCTGTACCTCATAACGCGCTACGCGATGGATAATTACCCGGGATTCATGACGATATGCAGCACCACGGATTACACGATGCCTGCGAATTCCGCGAACCCTGACGGCTACACGATCCACACCACCAACAAGCTGATGACTGAGGGGACCTACTACTACGAGGGCGTGGAGGGCGTCAAGACCGGAAGTATCAACGAATACTACGAATACAAGGACGGCGCGTGGGACACCGCGAACCCGAAAGAAGGCTCGATGGCGCTTGTCACGACCTGCAAGAAAAAGGGAAGCGACGGACGCGGCTACCGCTACATGATAGTAACGCTTGGAGCGCCTTTCTACGATGAAAACGGCGACAAGTCGAACTATTCCTTTAAGGATCACTATGCGCTCTACGACTGGGCTTTCAGCGAGTTTGTCTACACGAACATCGTCAAGATGAACGAGCAGGTAACGCAGGTAGACGTAAAGCATGGCAAGGACACCGACAAGGTGGGCATCTGTGCGGCGGAGGATTACTACACCCTGCTCGAAAAGAGCCTGAACAAGACCACAGTTTCCCAGAACGTCAAGCTGTATCCCGAGCGCGTGCCGATAATGGCTCCGCAGAACAAGGGATATGAGGTCGGCGAGCTTGAGCTGAAGCTCAACGATGAAACCCTCGCAACTGTGAAGCTCATCACCGAAAACGACCTGGAGCTTGACACGAATTCGTTCTATATGGAGAAGATAGGTCAGGTGGTCGCGAATCCGCTGTTCAAGTGGCTCTGCGTGATGGTCGGCGTAGAGGTCGTCCTGATGGTCGTGACGCACTATATGAAACAGTCGTTCCGCAGGAAGGTCGAGGCGATGAACCGCCGCCGCAGGATAAACATGAACTCCCCGAAGAAGAGGAAGTAACGATGAACATTAATTTCATAGCGATGGGGAAACTCAAGGAATCCTGGTACCGCGAGGCGTGCACCGAGTACCTGAAAAGGCTGGGAGCCTATGTCACGCCGAAAGTGATAGAGCCAAGCCCGGTAGACCTCCCGCAGAAGCCCTCCCAGGCGCAGATAGACGCCGCGCTCCGTCAGGAGGCTGCAAAGATACGGGAGCAGATAAAGCCCGGCAGCTTCACAGTAGCGATGTGCATCGAGGGAAAGACCATTTCCAGCGAGCAGCTGGCGCAGAAGCTCGAAACCGCGGCGGGGCAGGGCTTCAGCACGGTAAATTTCCTGGTGGGAAGCTCGTTCGGGCTTGACGGGGAGCTGAAAAAGCAGGCTGACCTGCGGCTTTCGATGTCGCCGATGACTTTCCCGCATTCCCTCGCGCGGGTAATGCTGATGGAGCAGGTCTACCGCGCGTATTCGATTCTGAACAACGGAAAATACCATAAGTAAGGAGCATTAAATGGATATCACATTAAAGAACGGGGAAGTTTCCGCGAAGATAATCTCAAAGGGCGCGGAGCTGAAATCCCTTGTAGTTGGCAGGCGGGAGCTGATGTGGAGCGCCGACCCGGCATTCTGGGGGAAGACCTCCCCGCTGCTTTTTCCGATGATAGGAACGCTGAAGGACGGCAAGACCATCATCAACGGCGAGGAGTACAAAATTACGAAGCACGGATTCGCCCGCGACCTGGAGTTCACTCCGGAGGATTTCAACGGCAGCAGTGCGATGTTCTCCCTGACCCAGAGCGACTACACCAGGGCGATGTACCCGTTTGATTTCAGATTCACCGTCCGCTACACTCTCAAGGCAGACGGGATAACGGTGACCTACCGCGTCCGCAACGACAGCGATACCGACATGCCGTTCTGCATAGGCGCTCACCCTGCGTTTGCAACACCCGGCGACATGACGGGATACCGCCTGCAATTCCTTCAGAAAGAAACCGCCGCAGTCCCGAATTACAACCTCCAGACCAGACTTCATGAGGAGCACAACCGCCGCGAGCTGATGAATGATTCCACTGACCTCCAGCTTTCGCACGAGATGTTCTATGAGGACGTGTGCTACTTCGATAAGGTGAACAGCCGTCAGGTGGAGCTGCTGAACAGCGAGAACGTAGGAGTCCGCGTTGATTTCCCGGATTTCACCAGCCTGGGAATATGGCAGGCAAAGGACGCGCCGTTCCTGTGCATAGAGCCGTGGTGCGGCTCGGCGGATTTCGACGACTGCTCCGGAGTATTTGCGGAGAAACGCGGTATCGAGATACTCAAGCCCGGCGCGGAGAAAGCGTTCACATACGCTATCACTGCAGTCGAGCACAAGGCGAAAGTATAAAGCAGACCTCCCGGTTTTAGAAATCGGGAGGTTTTTAATATCAAAACAGCCGCCTTATAAAGGCGGCTCTGCTTGTCGAAAAAATCGAATTTGCCCGCGAAGCGGGCTTTTGAAATCCGTTTTTTGCCACGGGTTTCCCGGGGCAAA
>CAKSHG010000283.1 GCA_934456315.1 uncultured Oscillospiraceae bacterium
TGCCTTACGAGGAGGTTTTCCGAAGCAGGCGGTGTGCTATACACATTTTCACTCAAACAAGGTTTTTAGAGGTGACCATTAATAAAAAGGCGGCTTAATTATCTCATATCCCGAGTATTATAAGCCGCCTTTATTTAGATGGTCGAATCTAAAATACGCTTATTCAGTCCCCCGCCTTAAAATTGTATACCGGCTTTATAATGCGGACTATCTCGGCAGTGGGCGTGATGTTGTCAACAATATCCTCCATGCTTTTGTAAGCCATCGGGCATTCGTCTATTGTCGAAAGGTGTATCGAGGTGGAGTATATTCCCTCCATGCTGTTCTGGAACTCATCAAGCGTGAACTTTTCCTTTGCAGCATTGCGGCTGAACATTCTCCCAGCCCCATGAGGCGCGGAACAGTTCCAATCAGGATTCCCCTTTCCGATACAGATAAGGCTGCCGTCCCGCATGTTTATAGGAATGAGCAGCTTTTCTCCCTTCTTTGCCGACACTGCGCCCTTGCGGACCATGTTGCTTTCATGGTCGATATAGTTGTGTATGGTCTCAAACCGCTGGCAGTCTGAAAGCTCCATGCCAAACGCTGCGGAAAGTATGAGCCCTGCGATGGTCACGCGGTTCAGCGACGCGAATTCCTGGCATATGCGCATATCGTGCAGATACATTTCGCGGTATTCCCCGGTGAGATAACAGAGCTCTCTCGGAGTGAAGCACTCATGTGCCTGAAAGCTGCTGCGAAGCTCCTTTATCGCCGCCTGGATCTCACTGCGCCTCCCCTCGGCCTTATAGCGCGCGATAAGCTCATTCTGCTGACGGAACAGCTTATCTTTTCCGCACATTAGTTCGTACGCAAGGCTCTGGTAATGCTCCGCGACCTGTGTGCCAAGATTGCGGCTCCCTGTGTGGATAACCAGATACTTGTTACCCTCGCCGTCGCTGTCTATCTCAATGAAATGATTGCCTCCGCCGAGGGTTCCGATGCTGCGCTCCAGCCTCTTTGTGTCCTTGAGTTCCCGGTAGCATTTCAGATCCATAAGCTCTGGGAATCTCACGATCCTTCCATCGTGTACTTTCATTCCCGAGGGTATGTTTTTCCGTATCGCTTCGTCCAGCTTTTCAAAGTCGATCCCGATTTTTCCAAGCTCAACCGTATACATTCCGCAGCCGATGTCAACGCCTACGATGTTTGGTATCACCATATCGCCGAGATCAGCGGTAAATCCTATTACACAGCCCTTCCCTGCGTGGACGTCCGGCATGATGCGAATACGGCTGCCCTTTACAAAAGGCTGGTCGCAGAGCAGCTTTATCTGCTCCTCTGCTGTTTCCTCGATAATGTCGGTGTATACTATCGCCGATGAGTAGGTCCCTGTTATTGTTTTCATGGAAGTTCTCCTTTCTGCCTTGCGGCGTTTCTTCCGATGAATTGAGTATACAACATCAGCACGGAAAAGTCACGGAAAAAAACTTGCGAAAACAAAAGAGCGCCGGAGCGCCCTTATGGTCACCTCTAAAAACCTTGTTTGAGTGAAAATGTGTATAGCACACCGACTGCTTCTTCAAACCTTCTCGTAAGGCATACAGCCTTACTTCGTCGGCTTTCATCGCATTCGGCGTACTCTACCCATTTTCCCTTTTCAAACCGGTTTTTAGAGGTTCCCTTATCTTATTCCAAGCTCAAACTGCATTTTAAGCCGCTTTTTTATCTCGTCTACAAGTGATTCCGGCGAATTGACTTTCATCATCGGTCCGAAGGACAGAACGCGGATAAGCATTTCGGTTTCGTCATTTTCGGAATAGTATATTCGCAGCCGATACCTGTTTCCGCCGAGATGCGAAGTCTCCCGCTCGAAATGCGCGAAGTGGAGCATTGCACGCTCCAGCGCATTGCGACAGTTGATAAGCTCCGCCTCCATGCAGAGCATTTTCGGCGGTTCCGGCTGACCCTGTTTGCAGTACAATCCCGGGCAGAGGAGTATCTCCTCTATCCCGGCAAGTCTGAGCATATCGACATTCCGGCAGCCGGCGACATCCAGTCGGAATTTGTCGTCTTTTTCGGAATACTCCAGGCTTTGCAGGCGGCACTTTATACGGCGCGTTCTGCCTTTTGCGCTGTGATACAGTATCTCGGCTGTACTTCCCGCTTTCACGCCCACAAGCGCAGTGCGGAACACGCTGATATAATGCGGATCCTCAAACGGATCGCCATCAAGATAACAGTCGAAATACACGATATCATCCGGCTGGAACAGCGGCTGTATCCCTTCCAGGAAACTCCAGTTTACCCCGAACAGTTTCATGCGCGGATCCTGGGATACCGCCTTCAGCCAGCGCTTCTGCAATAATGTAAGCGGCGTTGTCGGCGCTTTTTTCAGCGGGGTGGAAAGGCCGCTAAGAAGCTGCCATTCACCGCTGTTCAGTGCCGGAATTATCTTCAGAAAGCTCTCAACAAACGCCTTTTCATCGCATATCTGCTTCATGAGCTCCGGAGTAAGCTCGCCGGAAAC
>CAKSHG010000284.1 GCA_934456315.1 uncultured Oscillospiraceae bacterium
CTCAACGAAATAGGCGCGGAGCTATCGGAAATTTACCCGGTAAAGCTGCTGCCGTCAGACTTCAAGAAGAAGGGCGGCTACCTGCGCTCGATAGAGCTTTCCCGGGAATACGGGCTGTACCGCCAGAATTACTGCGGCTGCATTTTCTCAAAGCGTGACGCAGAGCGCCGCGAAAGCCAAAATCAGGAATAAATCAAGAAGGGGCTGTATTTTAACAGTCCCTTTCGTGTTAATACGGCGGCGTGAATTTTGTGAACCTCCACCCGTTGGGTGTTTTCACCGCAGTGCAGGTGAACGTCTTTTCAGTAACGCTTCCCGCCTCATACTCAAACCTGGACACGCCCGTGAATGTCGCCTTGTCATCTGTAAGTGAAGTCAGCGTGTATTCCGTGCCAAGATACGATATGTTCCCGCCGGAATGCTCCAGGACATACAACGCGCCCTCGTCGTCGGATATAACATTGTCCGACCCGTCTGCCAGGCTGTCCAACAGCTCACCGGTGAAGAAACGCTCCAACGCGGCGTTTAGCTTTCCGCGGGTGTCAAGCTGACCAGTAACGCGGTAGTAATTCCCACGGGAAGACGGAACCGCGCTGCCGCTCTGGTCATATGGAAGCTCCCCGTAAACTGCGGCGTAAAGCGCGTTGGCTTCCGCAAAGATATCCGCCGGGAGCTGGCTCTCCGGGTCAAATCCGGAATACGCCTGCGATTCAGGAAGCAGGCGGAACTCCTCGCCGTACTGGCGGTAGGCGCGGCTGCTGTCGGAGTTCACCCATACGTCGCAGATGAACACCAGCGAATCTTCCTCATCATAGCAGGACACGCCGTAGAACCTCTCTCCGTTTATCTCGCGCTGCTCGTTTCTGTTCCGGAAGATATACACCCTGCCGCTTTCCGGCAGACCAAGATATTCGCTGCCCAGCGTTTCTACGAGCTTCACCGGGTCCACATCTGCCGCAGCTTCAGCCGTATCAGTTTCCACGGTTGCAGCCGCAGGAGTATCAGCATTGGCGGAAACCGGTCCAGTCTGTGCTTCATAGGTTTCGGTCTGACCGTTCTGGCTGACAGACGCTGTGTCGCCGAACTTACGGAACTGCGACTGCTCCGTGATACCCGCCGCCGAATCAGCCGAGCACCCAGCCAGGGTCAGTATCACAGCCGCAAGACAGACAGCAAGCAATTTCTTCATAATATCCCTCCGGACAACAAAATGCGGCAATGCCTTCGCACCACCGCACCAGTATGCAGTTTAAAGATGCCACGTTACCAGGTTACCACGTTACCAGTTTATCAGCTTGACTGATCAGAGCTTCTCGCTGGTTTCAGGAGCGGTTTCCTCCTCGACGACCTTTCTGGCGTCGGCAGCGGGAGCGGATTTCTTGTCCTCGACAGGAGCGTCGTCAGGCTCTTCCTCGATGTCGGTGATGTCCTCGTCCTCGTCGAAGTCGAAGTCAGCGCCGTCGTCGTCCCATTCCTCGTCCCAGTCGTCGTAGTAATCCTCGTCGTTTTCCTTCTCAAGCTTCTTCTTAGTGATGATAGTAGCTGCTGCGATACCGCCTGCTACAGCAAGGATACCGACAAGAGCAATGCCTAAACCCTTCATGACAATACCTCCATAGTTCAATAACATACCGCGGATACGCGCAGACGCGCCGTCCGCAGACAAATTTTTTCTTCCTGTATTGTATAGTATATACCCATTTCGTGTTTTTTTCAAGTGTCAGGCTGAATTTTAGTCAGATGTGCCAAAAAATTCACATGTTTCCTGTCATATTCATCAAAACCGAAATTGCGGTTATCGGCGCAGTTTCGCACCGCAGGATACGCTTCCCCAGGGAGGCGCATTTCAGCCCTGCCGCGATGAGCTTTTCCGCCTCGGACTGCTCGAATCCGCCCTCGCTGCCGATGACGATATCGATATTCTTCGCGAACTCCCCGACAGCTTCGCGCAGCGGAGTTTCCGCGCACTCATAGAATAGTATGCCCGTATTCTCCGGGGATATGAGCGCCGGTATCTTGGAAATGTCGATGGTCGGCCCGACCTGCGGGATAATCCCCCTGCCGCACTGCTTTGCGGCTTCGTAGGCTATCCGCTGCCAGCGCTCGGTCTTTTTTGCGAGCTGCTTTTCGTCCGGGCGGGATACGCAGCGCTTCGAAATGAACGGTATCACCTCGCACGCGCCGCACTCCACCGCTTTCTGCACGATGAAATCCATCTTGTCGCCCTTGGGCATTGCCTGAAACAGCCGCAGATGAACGCTCGGCTCCGCCTGATTCGGCGATTTTTCCAGTATTTCGAACACGCACTCGCCCTCGGCGCTCTCCAGCCTTCCGAGGTAGTCGGTGCCCTTCCCGTCGCATATCACCGCGAATTCTCCCGGGCGCATTCTCAGCACCTGGGAAACGTGCCTGGAATCCTCCCGGTCAAGCACCGCAGCGGCGTCCGAGATGTTTTCAGTGAAGAATCGCGGATATCTCCAGCGTTCC
>CAKSHG010000285.1 GCA_934456315.1 uncultured Oscillospiraceae bacterium
CGGGCGACGGCATGGACGCCGTCGCATCAGAAATTTCGCTCGTTGAAAGAAGCAGTCGGTGTGCTATACACATTTTCTCTCAAACAAGGTTTTTAGAGGTGACCATTATATATTCCGGTTTATTTTTCAACATGGATAATACAAAAAATGCCGCAGCCGGGATCTTTATGTGCTGTATGTTAATTATCTTTAAAAAGGGCATACTGCATGTGTGAAAAACGGGCTGTTTTTCAGCAAGGTGCTGAAAATTTACGAATTGTGAAAAAAACGTTGAAAAATTATTGACATCGTGTCGAAATTGTGATAAATTAATAACGTATATGAGAAAAATCAGAGGCACTTCAAGGCTGATTTTTTCTGAATGTGAAAGGTTGTTTAAAATGGCAAATTATGACGTGATCATCGTCGGCGCAGGTCCCGCCGGTATCTTTACCGCGCTGGAAATGCTCCGCAAAGGCTCAAAGAAAAAGGTACTGATCGTCGAAAAGGGCGTATCCGTCGAAAAGAGAGCCTGTCCCAAAGCAAAGACCAAGGTCTGCATGAACTGCAAGCCCTACTGCCACATCACCACCGGATTCTCCGGCGCGGGCGCGTTCTCGGACGGCAAGCTGTCGCTCTCCTGCGAGGTCGGCGGCAACCTCCCGGAGCTCATCGGCGAGGAGCTTGCGCAGGCTACCATCGACTACACGGATAAAATCTATCTCGAATTCGGCGCTGACCCGCATGTCGAGGGCGTCAGCGACCCGGACAAGATCCGCGAGATACGCAAGAAAGCTATCAACGCGAACCTCAAGCTGGTGGACTGCCCCATACGCCACCTAGGCACGGAAATGGCTCATCAGCTCTACCTGCGCATTGAAAAGCATCTGCTCGAAAACGGCGTGGATATCATGTTCTCCACCCGCTGCGAGGATATCATCATCGAGGGTGACGTCTGCACCGGCGTCATCGTCACCGATAACAAGGGCAACGACCGCCGCGAGATAAAGGCTGACAATATCGTCATCGCCACCGGCAGAAAGGGCGCGGACTGGCTGGAGCGCACCTGCGAGAGCCACAGCATAGCCCATCAGCCCGGCACCGTCGACATCGGCGTGCGCGTTGAGGTCCGCAACGAGGTCATGGAGGAGGTCAACGCCGTACTCTACGAGTCGAAGCTCATCGGATACCCGCTGCCGTTCAAGAACAAGGTCAGAACGTTCTGCCAGAACCCCGGCGGATTCGTAAGCCAGGAGAACTACGACAACAACCTCGCCGTAGTAAACGGTCACTCCTACAAGGACCTGAAATCCAACAACACCAACCTCGCGATACTCTGCTCGCATAACTTCAGCGTTCCGTTCAACCAGCCGATAGAGTATGCGCAGAAGGTCGGCGAGCTCACCAACATGCTCGGCAATGGTCACATAATGGTACAGCGCTACGGCGATATCCTCGACGGAAAGCGCACCTGGGAAAAGGAGCTGTCGTTCTCCAACGTCAGACCCACCCTCCCGGACGCGGTCGCAGGCGACATCACCGCCGCAATGCCCTACCGCACCATGACCAACATCATCAACTTCATCAAGGCAGTGGACTGCGTAGTCCCCGGATTCGCCAGCCGCGAAACGCTGCTGTACTCCCCGGAGCTGAAGTTCTACAGCAACCGCATAAAGATGGACGAGCATTTCAATACTAACATTCACGGACTGCACTGCCTGGGTGACTCCAGCGGCTGGACAAGAGGACTTATGATGGCGTCCGTGATGGGCGTTCTCATGGGCAGAGAATTGATCTAACGAGGTAACGAAAAATGCAGCTTCTTAAGGACAGAATAAGAAAAGACGGCGTTATCAAGGAGGGGAACGTCCTCAAGGTGGACAGCTTCCTCAACCACCAGATGGACATCGCGCTCATCAACGAGATGGGCAAGGAATTCCGCAGGCGCTTCCCGGACAAGAGTATCAACAAGATACTCACCATCGAGGCGTCGGGCATCGGTATCGCCTGCATCACCGCGCAGTATTTCAACTGCCCCGTGGTGTTCGCGAAAAAGACCCAGAGCATAAACATCGACGGCGAGGTGTACTCCACGCAGATAAAGAGCTTCACCCACGGCCGTACATACGACGTTATCGTCAAGAAAGCGTTCCTGTCGCCGGAGGATAATATCCTCATCATCGACGACTTCCTCGCCAACGGCTGCGCGCTGCTCGGGCTCATCGACATCGTAAAGCACGCCGGCGCGAAGATCGCCGGAGCCGGTATCGTCATCGAAAAGGGCTGCCAGCAGGGCGGCGAGCTCGTCCGCAGCCAGGGTATCCGCGTGGAATCCCTCGCGATAATCGACGAGATGGACCCGGTAAAGGGCTGCAAGTTCCGGGACGACTGATTTCAACGGCGAAAAGCCGAAGAAATATAAACAAACGCGGTAAAACCGCAGACACACATTAGGGAGGAACCAACCAATGAAGAAGAAATTACTCGCCGCTCTCATGGCGG
>CAKSHG010000286.1 GCA_934456315.1 uncultured Oscillospiraceae bacterium
CTCCTCAAGCGAGAACGTCTGCTCCACTGCGTCTATCCATATCAGCTTCGGGAGCTGCTTCGTAAAGTCAAAGCTTTGCAGCAGTTTCATGAACTCCTTGTCGAGATTCAGTCCGAAATGCATCACCGAACACATCAGTTCGTCGCCGGTGAGCTTCAGAAATCCGCTGTCGACCGCCTCCTGGAGCTTGAAAATCAGCATATCCTGTATCCTGTCCGGCAGGTAGCTGTAGCGGTTCAGCGAGGACGCTTTCAGCCGCTCCGCGTCTATTTTGCCGTTGCGGTAAAAGCTGCGGTATGCGGACAGGTCCGGAACCGCGGTCTGCTGCTGGTCTGCGGATTTCACGCGGAGTATCGTTTCCGGAGTCAGCCGGTCGCGTATCTCCTCCCAGTAAGCCGAAACGTTGCCGTCCTTCACGCCGCTTATCTTCGCGAAGATGTTCGGCACCGTGACGAGGTTCCCGGAAGCAGCGAATCCCTGGCGGAACCGAGCCTCCTGCTTCCACAGTATGCCGATCTCCTCCAGCGTGGTTTTCAGCGTGACGGTCTGGCTGTTCGGGAACTGGAAATCCCGGAATATCCCCGCGTCGCCGCCGTAGAGCATCGTATCAAGCTCGCGCTCGGCGGAGTACGCCACCGTAGCGACCTTCATCTTGACCGCCTTGCTGGGGTAGCTGCCGCTTTCCCTGCTCTGGGGAAGCTGGAATATCTGCATGCGGTTATCGAGGTTTTTATCGACCGTGATGTCGAGCAGCTGCTTGTTCGGCGTGATGTAGATAACGTCGAATCCGCACCGTGACATGAAATGCAGGAAATACAGCTCCGACTGCGAAATATCACCGTAATACAGCACGACCGGGATATCCGCGTACTGCACGGCGTACTTCCGCGCCTGGGTGCAGCGGTACAGCCAGGATATAAGCTTGCTGCCGTAGTTGAAAACCACCGTCTGATTACCGGTGTACAGCTCGTTGAGCAGCTTGCGAAGCTCCGTCTGCGCCAGCGCGGTGCGGGTGGGGTCGCCGTTGAGCTTTATCAGCAGCGCCAGCTCGTCTATCATCTCGCCGGTGCTGTTTCGGGTGACTGTGCCAAGCTGCTTTATCTCATCGGCGGTGGGGTTCTCAAGCGGCTTCTCGATGAAAATCAGCTGCTTTTTGCTCCCCGCGAAGCCCTCCTTGAATTTCAGCAGCATGTTGTTGTACACTGCTTCCTCATCGTAGCCGATAAGCGCCGCGAAGTACACCGGGATTATCCCGCCCTCGCGGAACACTCCGCCGTTCTTGACGACGCGGGTGCGGTGCTCCACCATGAAATCCTCGAAGATGCCCGCCGCCGTAGTATCCAGCCGCTGGACCGTACCCTCCACCTGCTGCGCGGAAGCTCTCATCTGGCTCATCTGCGCCGCCTTTGACAGGTCGATATGCGCGAAGTCGATGTTCACCATTCCGTTCATGGAGCCGGTCAGGGTCTGCACGCGGTTCGCGTGCGGGAATTTCTCGAAATCCTTGTCCATGCCGTAGGAAACGTACAGTATACGCACCCCGGCAAGGTTCATGATGTGCAGGAAGTACAGCTCCCGCAGGCTTGCCGCCCCTATCAGCGCTATCGACTGCGGGCGCACCGCAAGGTACTTCATCAGCCAGCAGAATATCACCAGATAGGTGTTCCTGCCGTTTGCTCCGCAGTTCTTGCACGCCTCGGTCAGCGCCTCCGCCATCGCGTCCACGTCGCACTGTATCCGCTGGGTCAGCAGCCAGGAATTAAGCCCGGCTTTCACCGACTTCACATCGGCGAAGTCCCCGGCGGCGTAATTCGCAGCTGCGCTGACCTCCGTCGTGGAAGCCATCGGTATCTTTCCCTCGAAGAACAGACCGTTTTTCTTCGCCGCCGCGTAATTTTCTATCAGCATATTCTTGAAAATATCGGCGTTGTCATAGCCGGTATAGCGTACAAATCCTGCGGAAGCCATTCTCGTCCTGTCCTCTCGATTAAAATTATGTGCTTGCTTCTATACCGTAGCGGCTGCACAGCTTCACAAGACCGTCGCGGTAGCCTGCGCCGACTGCCGATATCCGCCACTCGCCGCGGTATATGTAGAGTTCCATCGCGATGATGGTGATCTCATTGGTGAGCCCCTCGATGTCGAACCTCACCCGTTCCCTGCCCTGGGATTCCAGCGATACTCTCGGCGCTTTCACCTGCGAGAAATTCTTCACGCTGTCGCCGGAATACACCGAATACGCTATCGCAACGCGCTGTATCTCCGGGGAAAGCTTCCCGAGGTCAACGGAAACGTGTCCGTCGTCGGGGTAGTAACGCACCGCGCCGTCCGGGGAGCATTCGTTTCCGAAGAACACCAGCCCGCCGTCGCTCCGGCACTTCTCCGTTTCGTCAAGCAGGAAAACGTAGGGGTCGATATCTGCGTCGCCGAGCCGCTGCCCGGTGAGGTACACATCTACCCTCCCGGAAACATGCCC
>CAKSHG010000287.1 GCA_934456315.1 uncultured Oscillospiraceae bacterium
ATAGACACCTCCGAAACCAAGATAGTCACCGATGAAAACGGCGTGTGCGTTGACGTAAAGCCGCGCACCACCGGAGTCGCGGAGGGTATCATCGAGGAATTCATGCTGATGGCGAACAACTCTGCTGCGGCGCTCGCAATGAAAGAGAAGATACCGTTCGTTTACCGCGTGCATGAGGCTCCCACGACTGAAAAGCTCGACCAGCTCCGCGAAACGCTGACCGCCCTCGGGATAAATCCCGGAGCGCTCGGAGCCAACGCTCCCGCGTCGGAGCTTGCGCGGATACTCCGGGAGAATAAGGACAGCGACCGCGCGATGGTGATAAATCGTATCGTACTGCGCACGATGATGAAAGCGCGCTACAGCGAGGAGCCACTCGGGCACTACGGGCTTGTCATGCCGGAGTACGCGCACTTCACCTCGCCGATACGCCGCTACGCCGACCTGTCGATACATCGTATCCTGACGGATTATGTGTACTCCCTCGACCATGAAAAGCTGTGCAGGAAGTACGCCGCGTTTGCCGCTTCCGCAGCGCTCCAGGCGAGCAACACCGAGCTTTCAGCGGTACGCTGCGAGCGCGAGTGCGAGAACTTCTACATGGCGGAGTACATGAAGAACCATGTGGACGAGGAATTCGACGGCATGATCTCCGGCGTGAGCGCGGGTGGCGTGTACGTCGTCCTGCCGAACACTGTCGAGGGAATGGTGAGCGTTACGGCGCTCCCGATGGGCGACTATGAGGTGCAGCACGGCGTTATCCTCACCGGCGCGATCGACGGCAGCGTCTACACGGTGGGCGACAAGGTGCGCGTCAAGTGCGTGAACGTCAACGTCAACGGTGGCTTCATCGACTTCGAGTTTGTCGGGAATCCCGGTAAGAATAAGTAAAATTTGACCCCCGGAGGATAACTCCGGGGGTATTTTATCATCATTCGTCCGGGAATGTCATCTCGAACAGCATTTCGCTGCGTATCTCATCGGAGCCGCGGTTTTTCCTGCCGGAATGCTCCTCCACAAAATGCAGTCCCAGCTTTTTCATCACTCCCTGTGAAGCAGCGTTTTCGCTGTCGCAGTGCGCGATAAAGCGGCGTATCCCGGAAACCTCGCGGCAGTATTGCATGAGCGCCCTCGCTGACTCGAAAGCGTAACCGTGCCCTTGAGCGCCCCGCGCCATTATCCAGCCAAGTTCCCAGGCGGTGCCGTTTTCCTCAAGGTAGGCGCTGACCGAGCCGATGTGACGCCCGTCCAGCAGGACTGCCATTTCGTAGAACTGCGGGCGCTCCTTTGCGGATTCCAGCTCGCATTTTTTGAGGTAGCGCTCCGTTTCTGCGAGGTCGTTCACGGGAAGGAACACCATCAGCCGGGTAAGCTCCGGGTCGGAGGCGTATTCGTGGGTCGTCCGGAGGTGCTTCGTTCCCAGCGGCTCGAGGGTCAGGCGTTCGGTTTTAAGCTGCATTTTCTCTCCTTTATAGGCAGCCCCTCTGTTGTTCGCAGAGGGGCGGTTTTTAGAGGTACCTTATCTGAAATAGGTGTCCGCAAGGTCGCGGAGCTTCTCGGCGCGGGACGCGGTGAGCTTCCCCGGGAGCATTCTCCACTTCCAGTTGCCGCCCACGGTGGAGGGGACGTTCATTCGCGCGTCCGCTCCCAGCCCGAGGATATCCTGCATCGGGATTATAGCGAGGTCAGCCGGGCTTGCGTAGACGTTACGCACGCAGCACGCGCTGAACTTCTCGAACAGACGGGGCTTGAGGTACCTCCGCGCCATCGCGCGGGACTTCGGGTCCGCTTCGCGGTACCACTGCATGATGGTCGCGTTGTCGTGGGTCCCGGTATAGGCGCAGCAGTTCTTCGGGTAGTTGTGCGGCAGGTGGTCGTTGTCGGTGTTGTCGGGGTTGAATCCGAACTGGAGCACGCGCATTCCCGGGAATCCGGTGTCCCGCAGCAGCTCCTTCACGCTGTCGAAGATGTCGCCGAGGTCCTCCGCGATGATGTTCACGTCGCCTAGGTCGTTCTTTATCGCGTTGAAAAGCTCCATGCCCGGACCCTTTTCCCAGGTGCCGTTCTCGGCGGTCTTGTGACCGTAAGGGATAGCGTAGTAGGTGTCGAACGCACGGAAGTGGTCGATACGCAGCATGTCGAAATTCTCACGGGACTTCCCGATGCGCTTGAGCCACCACTTGTAGCCGGTCTTGTGCATTTCCTCCCAGTTGTAGAGCGGGTTTCCCCAGAGCTGACCAGTGGCGGAGAAGTAATCCGGCGGGACCCCCGCAACGCGCTTCGGAACGCGCTTTTCGTCCAGTTCGAACAGCTCCGGCTGCGCCCATACGTCCGCGCAGTCCGGGGAAACGTATATCGGGATATCTCCGATGAGCTGAATGCCGTTCTTGTTGCAGTAGCGGTGGAATCTGTCCCACTGGCGGTAGAAGAT
>CAKSHG010000288.1 GCA_934456315.1 uncultured Oscillospiraceae bacterium
AACTTCAAAATGCAGGGCTGGGGATTCCAGGTACCCTCGCAGATACTTGAAATGCTGCCCTACATCGCTACGATAGTCGTGCTGATATTCATCACGCTCCGCAAAAAGCGCGAGAATCAGCCGCCAAAGGCGCTCGGCGACCCGTACTTCAGAGAAGAAAGATAAGTTTACCCCGGAGCCAAGCTCCGGGGTTTTCCGCGCTCCGCAGAAAAAATGCGCGGCTGTGCATTTGTGAAAATTTCAGATTATTCGCGAAAATACGGCAAATCCATTGACAAAAAGGGAGAATGTAGTGTATAATTAATGTAAATTGCATGTCGGGGGTGCACTATGGATAGCAGAAAATGTATAGCGGTTCTGACGCAGAAACCGAGCCTTGACTACCAGTCCGGGATACTGAAAGGAATATACAGGTCGGCGTTCAGCCATGACGTGAATGTCGCGGTGATGTGCGTTTCGAGCATGAGGGGCGACGACGCGTACTATTCCGGCGAGATGGAGATATTCTCCCTGCTGGGGGACTACTCCAGATTTGCGGGAGTGATATACCTCCCCGACACCATCGACTATCCCACCCGCGACCGCGTTATCACCGAGAAGCTCGTCGCCGCCGCAAAGGAACGTAACCTCCCGGCAGTCGTCATCGGCAGCACCTCCGACGTATTCCCCTGCTACATTTCGGACGACACCGACGCGATCCGTGCTATAATCGACCACCTTATCGACGAACACGGCTGCCGCGACATCGCGTTCCTGACCGGAAGAAAGGGACACCCCCACGCCGAGCACCGCCTTGAGATATTCCGCCAGGAAATGGCGGACAGGGGACTTCCCGTGCGCAGCTGCCGCACGATGTACGGCGACTTTTGGCGCAGCTGCGGCGAGGAAACGGCGAAGAAGCTCCTCGAGGGCGGGCTTCCCGAGGCGCTGATCTGCGCTAACAGCTACATGGCGGACGGGGTGTATTCCGCACTGTATTCCCGCGGGATACGAATTCCGAAGGACATCAAGCTCGCGTGCTACGGCGAGATGACCGAAACCTCCAAGTACATGTCCGCAACGATGCGGAACACGGAAAATGTCGGATTTGCCGCGTGCGAGGGACTTTTCACGATAATGGGTGGCGGGACGATACCGAAGTATAACGAGGTACGTACCGACTTCATCGAGCGTCCGTCGCTGTCCTGCGGGTGTATCCACCCCGACGAGTACGACATGATGAACTTCCGCGAAAAGGACCCGAACGAGCTGGGGGATTTCTTCACCGAGTACAACTCCATGACCGAGAGCTTCATAAAGTCCTCCAACATGCGCGAAACAATGTGGACCGCCAACTGGTACACCCACCTTTTCGGGGATTTCAGCCGGTTCAGCATCTGCATGTGCGACGACGTCGTCAAGCCGGAGGAAACACTCGACGAAAACAGGGTCCGCAGGACCTTCACGGACGAGCTTCTGCTCGCGCTGGACAGCCAGCGCCGTCCGGACGGCAGCGACGACCAGTACGTCGGGATAGACCGGCGGTTCAGGCTGGAGGAGGTCTACCCTCCGCTTTTCAGCGCGGAGGACGAGCCTGCGGCGTATGTGTTCCGCTCGCTGCATTTTATCGACAGGTGCTACGGATTCGCGGTGCTCTCCTACGGGAACAAAATCGAGATACCGCAGGCGAACTACGATTTCTGGGTAAACGTACTCGCGAACTCGGTGGAGTCGCAGCGCCGCCTTGCGATAATGACCTACCTCTACAAAAAGGTCAACCGCGACGCCGTGACCGACTTCATGACCGGGCTTTACAACCGCAACGGCTTCAATGAAATGCTCCCGCAGCTTGCCGCCGAAGCGCGGAGCGCGAAAAAATCGTTCCTGCTGATAATGTCGGACCTTAACGGGCTTAAATACGTCAACGACAACTTCGGTCACGCCGAGGGAGATGTCCTCATCAGGACCGCCGGAGAGATCCTTTCGCAGATACATGTGAACGGAGCCGAATGCGAAAAGAACTTCCGCATAGGCGGCGACGAGTTCGTAAAGGCGGTATACGGCGACATTCAGCCCGCCGCGCTGGAGGAATTCCGCGCCGCCGTCCGGAAAAGGACGAGCGAGGTCAACAGCACCTCCGGAAAGCCATACCCGATATACATATCGCTGGGAATGTGCCTGCGCGGCTGTGACGATATCCCGGACTGCGATAAGATGCTCTCCGCTGCGGACGAGCAGATGTACATCGACAAGCAGCGCCTGAAAAAAGAAACCGGATTCGACCCCAAGAGAAAATAAACAACGCCCCCGCATTTCTGCGGGGGCTCAGGCTGTCGATAAAGGCACATCTGCGTCGTCACTCCGCATGACGGCAGGCAAAAAGCCTAGCCGTCATGCGGGTTCCTAGCATCTGCACCTTTCTCGGCAGCCTGGGATA
>CAKSHG010000289.1 GCA_934456315.1 uncultured Oscillospiraceae bacterium
TACATATAGAGTGTCCGTACACCGCATTCCGGGAGATAATCAGATGCTCCTCTGAAAGCTGTTCGCGGCACATCGTGGAAAGCCGGCTCAACGGAAAGGTGTCAGTGTGCGCGTTCATAGTCGCAAAGCACGACATACGCGGATACACCAATCCGGCATTCAACGCGGACTACAGCGACATCAGCTTTGATATCGAGCGCGGCGGGATACTTGCGGTCGGCGGTCAGTGCAGCGTTGACATAATCAAGGAGACCGACGAGCTGGCAAAGGTGCCGTCCATTTTCTCGATATGCAGGAGCGCGATGGATTCAGATGAAAGCATGAAAATAGACCTTGACGGAGAAAAAATCGCCATCACGCTGTGCGCGGAAAGCTTCAGCAATTACCGCGTGATGTCCGGTTCCCCGGCGTATCTGCCGGTGTTCCATTCAATACTTATTCTGCCGGCACTGATATATGTGTTCGAAACGCTTAAGCGCAGCGGCACGGAGGATTTCGAACAGCGGCGCTGGTTCAGGGCGATACGCAGAACGCTCTCCGCGCAGGGGCTGAAGCTGGATCAGACCACGCTTGACACCTATGAATCATTCGAGCTGGCGCAGAAGCTGCTGGAGCTTCCGGTAAACAAGGCGATAACTGCTCTCGCACAGCTTGGCGACAGCGTGGAGGACGAACAATGAAGCTGCATTTTCTGAAATACGACGCACTGGCTTCCCTGCGTGCGAACGTTGAAGGCAACCTGGAGAAATATCGCCTTCCGACCAACGACTGGATATACGAATTTTTCGTCGAGGAAGAGCCATTCGGGGAATTTATGACCACCGTCGGGGATATCAGCCTTGTATGCGCTGAAAAGGAACAGGGAAAGGCTGACGTGCAGAACGTCATCACGCTGTATTCAGCTATGATGAACATAACGGATACGCAGGCTTCCGACGAGCGGCTGTGGGCGGGAATGTGCCACGGCGATATGTGGGAGTTCGTGAACAAGCGCTGGGAGGCTTCCACGTCAAAGAAGATAACCAAAGAGGACGTTCTGTCAAGGTATTTTTACGGTCAGGGCAGACGGCGCTCGCTGATAACCAACACGCTGGCGAAGCTGTGGTGGGTAGGTCGGCTGACCTACGACCCGGACCGCAAAGACCCGTTCGAGCTTACGCACTATTTCGAAGATGATTTTTCAAGGAAGACCCTTATTTTATTTTCGAGCAACTACATGAGCAGCAAGCCAGTCGCGCTTGGGCTTCTCAGTGCGCTGAACGACCTGGAGCGCGATACCGCTTCCAACGGCAGGGAGCGCAAGCTCATTTACCAGGAGGCTTCAAAGTATCTGAATATCCTCGGCGGTACGATGATACTTGACTACTTCACCAAGGAAGAGATAGAAGCCCGCGTGAAGAATCACATTCTCAGCATGAAGAAATCAGAAATGACCGTGTGACGCGGCGTTCCATGACCGCGCAGTTTTAAGGAAGCACAACAGCCCCGGACGGAAACCCGCCGCGGGTATCAATATCTTTGAAAGCGCCCGCTTTGCTGAAAAAACCGCCCCCGTTGCTTGAACTGGCTCCGGGAGCGGTTTTCCATCTATATCGAGCGCTTCAACGTCCCACTGGATAACTTTCATGCCCATGCCCTCTACGGTGGTCATCACGGTGTCGTCATACTCTCCGTAGGGAGCGCGGTAAAGGGTCGGTTCCTTTCCGGTGATGCCGCGTATCTTCTGCGAGGCGGCTTTCGTGTCGGATATCAGGTCGTTGACGTTCATGCCCTTGACGTGCGGGTGCTGGTCGGAGTGGTTCTGTATCTCGTGCCCCGCGTCCGCAAACTGCTTCACATCTTCCGGATAGCGGTCGCACCAGTCGCCGGTGACAAAGAACGTCGCCCGCGCGTCGTACTCGTCCAGGATATCTATCAGCTCCTGCGTGTTGGAGTTCTCCCAGGCGACGTCGAACGTCAGCGCCACCTTGTTGTCCCCGCGTTCCACGCTGTATATCGGCAGGATACGCTCCGTCGCCTGGGTCCCTACCGAGGTGAGGACGGCTCCTATCCCCGCCGCTGCGGTCGCCGCTGCGAGCAGACCTATCGCCGTCAGGCGTTTTACTTTCTTTTTCGTGAATGTTATCATGCGCATGGTGTTTCCCTCCTGTTATAACGCTGCGTTGTCCTGCTGCCCTGTCTGCGCAGGGTTCCGGACCTACAGATTCCTGGTTGAATACTATGCTTCGTCCGGGACAAATATGACAAGCAGGCGGTCTGACATTTTTCCAGAAATTACACATGAAAAAATTGCACAAATTATCAAAAAACATTTGACAAATACGAAAAAATGTGTCACAATATAATAAGGTCACCTCTAAAACCCTTGTTTCAGTGAAAATGTGT
>CAKSHG010000290.1 GCA_934456315.1 uncultured Oscillospiraceae bacterium
ATCACTTTATCGCCTGATTTTACTTCCTGCCTGCCATCTTGATGATGTCCATGAACTTGAGTCTGCTTCCGGTATGCAGGATTATCATCTCATAGACTCTTGCAACGATGACCGCAACCAGAACCACGAACGCAGCGAGTATCAGCACTGCGACAAGCACCTGCGGCAGCGGGAGCTTTCCGAGCATGAGCGCAGCGGGAAGCGAGAACGGCGAGCTTACCGGGAAGTAGTAGGAGAACGTCTGCATCATATTGTCAGAGGCGGCGCCGGTTTCAAAGCTGTCCATCGTGAACATTACCGGGAAATACGCGAGGTAGAATCCCAGCACGCCAAGCAGGGAGTAGGGCTGCATAGCCTGCGCGAGGTCCTCCATGCGGCTTACGGACGCGCCGACAAGTGCGGCGATGAGCGCGTAGAACAGGAAGCCGAGAATAAATATCACGAATATCAGAATGAACGATAGCGGCGTCATGCTGCCGAAGCTTCCGTTGAACGCCTCGACTATCTCGGCATTTTCGCCGACCTGGAGGTCAGCATTTTGCAGCATGTTCATTAGGTCGCCGCCGATGCCGAACGGAGCAGTAACGGCAAACGATATTCCGCCGACGAACCCGATAAGCAGGAACTGGAGTATCGAAACCAGTCCCATTGCGAGCACCTTACCGATAACCACCGCAAGTGGGCGCACCGACGTTAGCAGCAGCTCCATAACACGGGAGGTTTTTTCGATGGCGATGGACTGCGCCACGGTCTGACCGTAGGCGAATATCATAATGAACAGCACCAGCGAAATAACGATGGGGACGAAGTAGTTTATCATTGTCTGGAAAACGTTCCATTCGTCGGATCCTGCCTGAATCTTGGAGGTGGACACATACCGCTGCGAAGCCGCAAAATTCTCGGGAGAAACGCCGATGTTCATCATGTTGCGGTATGTCACCAGACCTGAAACTACTCCGGAAAGCTCGTCTACAGAGCTGCTGTCGGTGTCCGGAGAATAGTAGGTCTTTACTGTGTAGCCGGTCACTTCATTGTCGGAGGTGACCGGAGAAATGTTGACGAGAGCCTTTCCGGCTTCCGCCTGGGAAAGCTCGTCGATGATGGCTGAAACGGATTTGTCGGTGCTGCCGAGTTTTACTCCGGCGGCGGTCATGGCATCGGAGTCCTCGGAGGTCAGCAGACCGCTGTCGTCGACCAGGTAAACCAGGTCAAGGTCCATCGGCGCGCCGGAGTTTCCGGAGCCTGTGATGGAATCGCCCGCGCCCACCATTTTCGGGATTATGTTAACTCCGCCCACCAGCAGGAACGTTATCACGCATACGATTATAGTTCCAACGATGAACGACTTCGAGCGTATATGCTGGGTGAATGTAAAGCCGAATACCTTTTTCCAGCCTCTTGCAGCGTCATTTTTCATCAGACTCACCAGCCTTTCCAACATTTCCGACCCTTTCTATGAATATCTCGTTAAGCGTCGGCTCGCGGAGCTCGTACTTTATCAGCGGCATTCCGCTTTCGATTATCTTGTTGAGGAGCGCGTGCGCCTGTTCTTCGCTGGATACGTTGAAGCTGGAGCCGTTCGGAGTTTCCTCGGTGATGTTCAGCCCGCATTCCTGCGCCATCTGGCTGATATCGCCCTCGCATTTTACGGTGAGCTTCACTCTGCCGTAGCCCTTCTTTATCTCATTGAGGTTTCCCTGGAGGACTGTCTTTCCCTTGTTGAGTATCACGATATCCCGGCAGAATTCCTCGATGGTCGGCATCTGGTGGCTGGACATTATCACGAACTTGTTCTTCTTTATCTCCTCGCGGATAACGCTCTTGAACAGCTCCGCGTTCACCGGGTCAAGTCCGGACAGCGGCTCGTCGAGTATCAGCAGCTCGGGGTTCGGGGCGAGCGCAGCGATGAGCTGTATTTTCTGCTGGTTGCCCTTTGAGAGCTGGTCGGCGCGCTTGTCGCGGTATTCCGAAACACCCATGCGGTCGAACCAGTAGTTCAGCGCGCGCTGCGCGTCCTGTCGCTTCATGCCTTTCAGCGAAGCAAAGTACATGAGCTGGTCCATTATCTTGTATTTCGGGTAAAGCCCGCGCTCCTCCGCGAGATATCCTATGGATTCCCCGGCGGTCACGAATTTCCTTCCGTGCCATGTGACGGAGCCGCTGTCAGCGCTTAGCATTCCGAGAATTATCCGTATCGACGTGGTTTTGCCCGCGCCGTTGGTGCCGAGCAGCGCGAAAACGCCCGGTTCCTTCATCTCAAAGCTAAGCCCGTCCACAGCCCTGAAAGCGCCGTAGTTCTTGACTATATTATCTACCTTGAGCGACATAGTTCCACTCTCCTTTAACTGTTTATGTGTTGTATATACAGTATAATCTGTTGAG
>CAKSHG010000291.1 GCA_934456315.1 uncultured Oscillospiraceae bacterium
TAAATCAGCGAATCGCAAATTCCTCAGATGAGGTTTATTTCTCCGCAAGCGGTATCCAGTTCAAAATCAAGTAACTACATCGTAACAACATACATATATTGGGAAGGAATAGGACATCATGACATTTGAAGAATTCATAATGCAGGCGCGCGAAATGAACGCCTCCGACATACATCTGACCGTAGGCGCTCCGACAGTTGTCCGCGTTAACGGCGAGCTTCGCAAATACACCGAGCTTTCCGACCAGGTAGTTAACCGCACCATTCTTTCGATACTTTCTGCCGAGCAGGAGAAAATGCTCACCGAGGGCAAGGACATCGACTTCAGCTTTGAGCTTAAGAACGGCGCACGCCAGCGCGTCAACGTATTCCGCCAGAGCGGCAAGCTTGCGGCGTGTATCCGACTGCTGAACGCGGAGATACCCACGCTCGAGGAGCTGAAAATGCCTCCGGTTCTGCTTGAATTCGCAAAGAAGCGCAGAGGTCTTGTGCTCGTCACCGGTCCTACCGGCGCAGGTAAGTCAACAACGCTCGCGGCGCTGATGGAGTATATCAACAAGACCCGCGCATGCCATGTGATCACGATAGAGGATCCTATCGAGTACCGCTACAAGCAGGAAAAGGCGACTATCCACCAGAGAGAGCTTGGCCGTGATGTTCCGTCGTTCCACGAGGCGCTCCGCAGCGCACTGCGTGAGGACCCGGACGTTATCCTCATCGGCGAGATGAGAGATTACGAAACCATCTCCCTCGCAATGACCGCGGCAGAAACCGGACACCTTGTATTCGGCACGCTGCACACCTCCAGCGCGGCGCAGACCATCGACAGAATCATCGACGCCTGCCCGGTGCATTCGCAGGACCAGGTGCGTTCGCAGCTTGCGAGTATGATCCAGGGTATCATCGCGCAGACCCTTATCCCCCGCGCAGACGGCAAGGGCAGAGTTGCGGCGGTCGAAGTAATGATAGGCACCGACGCTATCCGCAACCTTATCCGTTCCGCGAAGATAAACATGATGGAAACCACCATGGCGGCGGGTTCCCGCGACGGAATGTGCACCCTCAACACCAGCCTTGCTAATCTCTACAAGACCGGTCAGATCTCCTATGAAACCGCGCTCGAATACGCTACCGACCGCGGCGAGATGGAGAAAAAGCTGCTTAGCGGCATTTAAGATAAATTCGGAATTCTGAATTCGGAATTATCTTGTCCCACTCCGTGGGACGTTGTTTCAATTCAGGCGCAAAGGACATTGCTTGTAATTCGCATTTCTTTTGCGCATTAATTCCGCGTTCCGCATTATGAATTCCGAATTTTATACTAACGTCCGCGGGATAACTCGCGGACGTGTTTACTGAAAGGGACAATTTATGAAATGTATACCTGTTTTAGAGCTTAATTCCAGATCGAAAGATCCGCAGAAGCTCGTTGACGAAGCCGAGAACGCCTACGCCGACCAGATATCCCGCGCGGCGGAGCGTATCTACCGGGAGCGCCGGGAGAAGCCAGTCGTGCTGATATCCGGACCCTCCGGCTCCGGAAAGACCACAACGGCGGGCAGGCTGGCAAGGCTGCTGGAGGATAACGGCTGCCGTGCCCACACCATCTCGATGGATAACTACTTCCTGCCGCTGACGTCTGCTGAACGTCAGCTCGCCGAGGAGGGTAAATTCGATTTCGAATCTCCCAAGCGGCTTGATACCGCGCTTTTCAAGCAGCACCTAGAGCTGCTTGGCCGGTGCCAGCCGGTGGACGTTCCGGCGTTCGACTTCGCTTTACAGGACAGAAAGCCCGGATTCCGTCTGGAATGCGAGCCGGGCGACATCGTAATAATGGAGGGTATCCACGCGCTGAATCCCGACGTTATCGGGCATTCCGACGAGTACACCAACCGCGTGTACGTTTCGGTCAGGACGCGTCTTGAGAGCAACGGCGAGCTGCTCCACCCGTCAAAGATACGGCTCATGCGGCGGCTTATCCGCGACAAGCTTTACAGAGGGCGCTCCATCACCGAAACGATGGAATTCTTCCGCTCGGTGGAGCGCGGCGAGGATCTCTATATAATGCCGTACAAACACCGCGCGAGCTTTGATATAGACACATTCATCGCATACGAGCCGCTGGTTTACCGGGATATCCTGCTCGGCGACCTGCATAAGGTTTCCGAAACCTATCCTGAATATGCAAAGTATGCGGATATCGAAAAGTTCCTGCTCATGCTGGAGCCGCTTGACCCGGAGAACGTACCCGATAACTCCCTTGTGCGGGAATTCATCGGATAAATATAATGGATCACTGAAAACCGCTCTCTATGACGTGAGGTATCTGTTCGCGTCCCGGTTTTCAGAGGTATCTAAAGGTCACCTCTAAA
>CAKSHG010000292.1 GCA_934456315.1 uncultured Oscillospiraceae bacterium
TTCCCGCAGATAAAATATACGTCAAGTACGCTCCGACAGACTGCTGGGGCTGGAACGGCGGTAATTTCTGATAAAAAACAAGGGGGCTGTATAACGCAGCCCCTGATAATATCAGTACCTGAAAAGCTCCCTCTCGAAGCGTTCGAGCGAGTACTCGAACGCGTCAAGGCTGTCGATGTTGGTCGAGCCGTCGTCCAGGCGGACGTCCTTGTGCAGGCTGTGCTCGTCCCAGACTGCGGATTTCAGCGCCTCGATAAGGTGCGGACATTCCGGGCTGATATGCAATCTGCCCGCAGAGATCAGCCGGTTCACCATGTTTATTCGCGTGGATACCTGTTTTTTCATCGCGTTCTTGACCTCCAGGCTGACTGCGCTGCGGAAGCTCTTGATGAGCAGCTGCTCCGCGCTGTCGCAGCACGCCATCGCGAGCGACGGGAAACGTTTCCGCTCCTGCGAGATGTAGCCGGAGAATGCGGATATCAGACTTTCCGCGCTGACGTTGCGCTTGTCGTAGTGCTCCGACAGGACGTACACGTTGTTGAATCCCGCGTCGAATCCTGTGTGCACGAAAGCGCTGGCGCTCTTGTTCCCGCCGTAGTCCACGCCGACGACCGAGGTCATCAGCGGGCTTTCCGACAGGCGCTCCCGCAGCTCCTGCGGGGAGATCACGCATTTCTGCGAGAAATCCTCGTATATCCTGCCCTCGGCGGCTGTCCAGTTGCCGAGAATGAACCGGTCGTAGAATACCCCGGTGAATTCCGTTTTCAGCGCTTCGACGTATTCCGCCGGGAGGAATGTGTTGTCGTCCAGCGTGAATTTCAGGTCGAGCAGGTCAAGCGCAGAGTTATCCAGGTAGTTCCGTTTGAGCCAGTGTCCGGGGTTGTCCGGGTTGGTGGTCGCGATGAGCTTCGCGCCCCTGACAGACAGCCTTGACAGCAGCATTGCGAAGAAATCCTCCGGAAACAGCGACAGCTCGTCGCAGTAGGCGCCGTTTAGCGTCATGCCGCGTATCTTGCTTTCCGCCTGCGCGTTGGAGGCTCCCTCAAGGTAGATCTTCCGTCCGAACAGCCTGCCCTCTTTCTTGCTTAGGCTGTAGGTGAAGCAGCTCCCGAACAGACCGCACATCGGTTCGAGGACGTTGCGTCGCATGGTCGTCAGGGTCTTTCCCGCCATGAGGTAGGCTCCGTTTTCCGGAGCGGAAGCCACCCAGAATCCCCACATTATCATGGATATCCAGGTTTTCCCGCTGCGGACGCTGCCCTCAAGAATGTTGATACGCCTTAGTTTTCCCGACCTGACCAGCCCGAGAGCCACTTTCTGCTTGGGGGAAAAGACGTTGTTCATTCGTCGTCCTCCATTTCAGAGTAAGCAGAGATCATTGCCGCAAGCTGGGAGTTGCTGTCCGGAGAGTTCTCCTCGAGCATTTCGAATACCAGTTTGAACACCTTTGCGAGTTTTTCGAGGTCCTTTTCGGCGAGGGCGGTTATCAGCTCCTCGTCGGTCAGCTTGCGGGTGAACATTCTTCCGAATTTCATGAAAGCGGAGTTGTTCTTTTCGAAGAATTCCGCTGAAGTTAATTTTTTAGCCATATAGTACTCCTTTCCGCAGGAATATTCCTGCATGCTGATGATAGCAGGAAAGAAGGTGCAATTTACTGCAAAAGGAGAAAAACATGCCTTTTTCACAGCAGTCGGTCGATTTTCTGTTTGAAAACCGCCTGCACGACAGCCGCGAGTGGTTCAGGGAGCACAAGCAGACCTACACCGAGCAGGTGACGGAGCCGATGAAGCAGCTCATACTTGACGTCGCTCCGACTATCCTTAAAATCGACCCGCTTGTCGAGATAAACCCCGCGCGTATCTCCAGGATATACCGCGACATGCGGCTTAATCCGGACTCCATTTTCCGCGACCACATCTGGTATACGTTCAGCCGCACGCGGGAGCAGTACCACGCTCTGCCCGGGTTCTATTTCTCGATAGGAGCAGGAGGTATCAGCTACGGCTGCGGCTACTACTGCGCGTCGGCGCAGTCCATGCAGAAGCTGCGCAGCCTTATCCTTGCCGGGGACGACAGTTTCAAGGAGGCTTTCCTTGCGGCGGATAAGCTGAAAGGCTTCGAGATGTTCGGCGACCTCTACAAGCGCAGCAAGTATCCAGACCAGCCGGAGGAGCTGCGCCGCTGGCTCGACCGCAAGAGCATAGGCTTTTCGCTCGACACCAACGACCCGGAGATAATGTTTTCGGACAAACTGGCGCAGCGCGTAGCGAGGGATTGCAGGAAACTCGCGCCGTTCTACGAGCTCTGCATGAAAGCGGAAACTCTGCCGGAATGATTTAAGGCAACACCGCACAA
>CAKSHG010000293.1 GCA_934456315.1 uncultured Oscillospiraceae bacterium
AGAAATTTCGCTCGTTGAAAGAAGCAGTCGGTGTGCTATACACATTTTCACTCAAACAAGGTTTTTAGAGGTGACCTCTAGTCTTTGCAACAAAAAATACCCGGCTGTACACCGGGTATTTTCTTATACTCGGTCAAACATTATCGTTGTTCGGTTCGCCGCTGGTGACGATACCCTTTTCTGCATCGATGGTGACTGCCGTTCCGGAACGGAGTATCTGCGTAGCGTTGGACGCTCCGGTTATTACCGGGATATCCAGCGTCTTTCCGACTATGGCAGCATGGCTGTCGTCGCCGCGCTCCTCGGTGATGATTCCCGCAGCGGTCTTGAGCAGCGGAAGAATAGCGTTGCTGGTGCGCGGAATAACCAGTATCTCCCCGGAGTTGAACAGCTTCTGCGCTTCAGCCTCGTCCTTGCAGACGCAGGCGGTAGCCGTAACAGTGCCGGAGGTCGCGCCGGTGCCGGTGACGAGCACATCGCCGACTATGTGTACCTTCATGAGGTTGGTGGTGCCGGATACGCCCAGCGGAACTCCTGCGGTGATGACTACCAGGTCGCCGTTCTTCAGCAGACCAGCCTCTACAGCTTTCTGTACTGCGTGATGGATAAGGTCGTCGGTGGAGGTCATGCGCTCCTCTGCCATCAGCGGGATAACGCCCCAGGACAGCGCCTGCTGGCGGAGGGTGGTTTCGCTTGTGGTGCAGGAGATTATCGGGCACTCCGGACGATAGCGGGAAAGCATGCGGGCAGTGGTGCCGGTCTTGGTGACGGTGATTATCGCAGTCGCGCCGAGGTCCATCGCAGCGGATACCGTCGCATGCGAAATAGCGGTGGAAACGTTGACGATATCGGGGTTCTCAAGCTTGTAGAAACGCTTCTTGTAGTCGATAGCCTTTTCGGTGGTTTCGGCGATGAGCGCCATTGTGCGCACAGCCTCCACCGGGTGCAGACCTGCCGCGGTTTCGCCGGAAAGCATGATAGCGCTGGTGCCGTCGTATATCGCGTTGGCAACGTCGGTCGTTTCCGCACGGGTGGGGCGGGGGTTCTTTATCATGGATTCCAGCATCTGGGTCGCGGTGATGACCTGCTTGTTGGCGTTGTAGCCTTTCTTTATCAGCATTTTCTGGAGCTGGGGTATCTCCTCGAAGGGTATCTCAACGCCCATGTCGCCGCGGGCTACCATTATTCCGTCCGCTACATGGAGGATAGAATCGATGTTGCGCACTCCGTCGCCGTTTTCTATCTTTGCGATTATGCGGATATCAGGTCTGCCCTCCTCCTCAAGTATCTTGCGTACTTCGAGGATATCGTCTGCGCAGGTAACAAAGCTTGCCGCGACGAAATCGAAGTTCTCCTGCGCCGCAAAGCGGATATCGCTTTCGTCCACCTTGCTGATGTATGGCATGGAGAGCTTGACGCCGGGGACGTTGACGCCCTTGTTATCGGAAAGCACGCCGCCGTTAAGTACCTGGCACACGATATCGGAGGTGCCGTCGCTGTTGTCCTTTATCTCGCTGCATCTGAGAATAACGTTACCGTCGTCGATGAGGATACGCGTTCCTGCGGAGATGTCCCCTGGAAGTCCCTTATAGGATACGGACGCGCGCTCTGCCGTACCATCTTCCTCGCGGGTGGTGAGGGTGAAAGTTCCGCCGGTGGGTATCTCGGGCTTCAGACCGCCCTTGAATTTGCGGAGCCTTACCTCCGGACCCTTTGTGTCGAGCAGGGTGGCTACAGGCTTTCCGGCTTCCCTGGCTATGCGTATCACGCGGTCGTGGTCTATCTTATGGCTTTCGTGGGTGCCGTGGGAGAAATTCTGGCGCGCAACGTTCATGCCGTTGTCGATGAGGGCGCGCAGGATATTGTCGTCCTTGGTCGCGGGGCCCAGTGTGCATACTATCTTTGTCCTTCTCATGTTGTACACTCCGTTCTGAATTAAGGCGTTTCGCCTGTTTGTCTTTGCGCTATTCCTATTTATTATATCAAAACTGCGGCAATAAATCAACCCATACAATGTTAAATTTTTGATAAAAAAACAAAACTAATTAACGCGCAGTTTTTATACGCTTTTCACATTTCCAACGTATACAATTCACCTTTCCCGGTTAAAATATAAACTGTAAGGCGGAGGGAACACCGAAGCCTCCTGGATATGACAACCGCACCTTTTCATATAATTACCAACCAAACCAGCACCAGACCCCTGCGAGCGATCGCGGGGGTTTGGTGTTTTTGCGGAAAAATGCGCCGGAGCGCTCTGCAAATCGCGCAAATGTAGGTTTGTCAATGATTTTGGACACGATAAAAAGAAAGAAATTCAACGGGAGAAAGCCAACCAAGAGGACG
>CAKSHG010000294.1 GCA_934456315.1 uncultured Oscillospiraceae bacterium
TCTCATCTTCGCTGAACGCATGGCTCTCGGGTACTGCGGTTTCTTCGGTTTCTACAGTTCCGGTTGGTGTGGCTTCGGGCGCCCCGGCTTCACCGAATGCATTCATCCCGACCAGCGGAACGGAAACGGCGATCAGCGCTGCCGCTGATCTGCACAGCAATTTCCTAAGTTTCACTATTTTGGTCTTCTTGAATCAGATGTTTTTGGTTTGCTTATTTCATTATATCGCTTTTTAATTTGAATGCCAATACATTTCGTGATTTAATTACAGTCAAGTGTTGTTAAGCCTGCGTCGGAAGCGGGAGCGTCACGGCGGCGCGGGCTGTGCCGTCCCCGGCAGTGAGCAGGAACTTCCCGTCGTACTTCCCGGCGATGTTGCCGACTATCTCCAGACCAAGCCCGTGCTTCTGCGGCTCGGATTTATCCGAGGCGGGCTTCCCCTTTTCGGAGTTCAGCACCTTGGAGGTGCTGTTCCTGACCTCGATGAGAAGCAGCCCCATGCTGCGGCTGGCGCCGACCTCTATGAAGCCCTCCGCAGCGCCGGAGACCTCCCGTATCGCGTTATCCAGCAGGTTCGCGAACACCGAGCAGATATCCGAACGCTCGAACGGGAAATCCTCGCTCATCGGTATGTTCACCCGGAACTCCGCGCCCATCTCCTTTGCGGTCTGCTGCTTGTGGTAGAGTCTGGCGTTGACGGTGGGGTTGCCGCTGAACACCGGCATTTTCGCGTTGGCGGTCTTTTCCTTCAGCTCCTCAAGGAGCGCCCTGCCGTCCTCCGAGGTGGTCTTTCTGCGCAGCAGGGACTCCGTGACCTCGATAAGGTTGTTGATGTCGTGGCGGTATTCGCGTATCTCCCGCATTTTGTCAGCCAGACCGTCGTAGTATTGCAGCTGCATATCCATTTCATGCTGCATGTCGTTGAGCTTCTGGGTGAGCTCCTGGGTTTTGGTGTTCTGCATGAGGGCGCGGTACATCAGGATATCCGCGGCTATCGACAGCACCACCGCGATTATGATGAACGGGTTGCTTATAAGGTCGAGGCGTTCGCCCGTCCAGGTCTGGTAGGCGCACGCGCAGAAGAAGAAAAACTGGCTCACCGGGAACATCACGAACAGCCCCAGCGATTTCACGTGGGATTTCTTGAAGAAGTGGTTCCACACCGACATTATCAGCAGAAATCCGCCGGTGAAGAAGAAATTCATCGCGATGATCATGATTATTGTATCCCATGTATGGATCGACTTCAGCGAAACGAGCAGGTTTACGTCTATCAGCATGACGAAGCCTGAAACGCAGACGTCCATGATGATGGATCCGGCCGCGAGAAATCCGGCGGCGAACAGACGGTACATCAGCTTGTCCTTATACAGGAACAGCGCCGGCAGGAAAAACGACAGCGCGATCCCGACGCCGTGCAGCAGCGGAGGGCCGTCTAATAAGAGCTGCTCCGAAGCGAAGCTGTACAGAACCGAAGCAGATACGCAGATAGCACGGTGGTACCTGGGCTTCAGCATGAACGACATCGCGAAGAAGGTGATGAATATCTGGTAAAGGTCTCTGGTAAGCAGGTAGCAGGTTTCAAGCAGGTATCGTTCCATATGCCCTCCATCAGGAATTGATAAGCGTTACCGCTGTTTTTATGCCGTCCTTGTATGTGCGGCTTATCGGCAGCACGCTGCCGTCGGACATCTCGATGCTCGTCCAGTTTACTATACGGTTTATGCGGTTCAGATTCACTATGCAGCTCTTGTGGCACTGGGCGAAGCTGGCGGGCAGCTTCTCGCGGTAATCCGACAGCCTGCCGTATATTTCGACGCACCCGCCCTGGTGCCTGATTATCAGCTTGCGCTTGTCGCTGACGATGGAGATTATCTCCGCGGTGCTGAGGTATGTCACCGTGCCGCCGTTCTTTATCGGGAGAAGCTCCGCCTGCTTTTCGCGCTCGTGTATCTTGCTAAGAGCGTTCCGTAGGTACTTCATCTCTATCGGCTTCGTGAGTATCGCCGCCGGGAGCGCTTTGGAATCAACGCAGTACAGCTCCTGGATATACTCGCTGGCGTAGCCCGTGATGTACACCAGCTTTATCTCCGGGTGGGAGGCCAGCAGCCGCGCCGCGCCGGATATCCCGTTTGCATTGCGCAGTTTGATATCCATGAACACGCCGTCTATGCGCCCGGCGATATCCTCGATGTTGAACAGCAGCGCCTGAAGCGTTGTGAATATCCTTACCGACGAGTCCGGTTCAAGCTCGGCTATTTTGGCTTTCAGGGATTCGGCAGCCGCCGGCTCGTCGTCGCATATCAGATAGTTCATGTTAATTCCCCCGTTTCATGAGATAATTA
>CAKSHG010000295.1 GCA_934456315.1 uncultured Oscillospiraceae bacterium
CCTGTGATGAGCGCGGTGGAGGCTCTCCAGTCGCCGAATCCCAGAGGAGCGAATATCGGCGCGATGAACCCTCCCACGAGCGCCAGCAGGCTGTTTTCCGGGGAATCAACGATGTTCAGCCGGACGTCGAAATTCTGGAGTATCCAGATGATGATGGAAGCCGCGAAAATCACTGTGAACGCTTTCTGCATGAAGTCCTTGGCTTTCTCCCAGATGAGCTGACCAACGCTCCGGGCGCTCGGCAGGCGGTAATTCGGCAGCTCCATGACGAACGGGACCGGTTCGCCGCGGAACTTCGTCAGCTTCAGGACAAGCGCGTAGAGCATTCCGCAGAGAATGCCGAAAACGTACAGCCCGACCATCGCGAGAACGCGGTACTGCTGCGGGAAGAACGCCCCTATCATCATCGTGTAGATAGGTAGCTTTGCGGAGCAGCTCATGAACGGAGTGAGCAGAATGGTCATTTTGCGGTCGCGCTCACTGGAGAGCGTGCGCGTAGCCATTATCGCGGGAACCGAGCAGCCGAATCCAACAAGCATGGGCACGAAGCTCCGCCCGGAAAGCCCCAGCTTACGCAGGGGTCTGTCCATCACGAACGCAACTCTCGCCATGTATCCGGTGTCCTCCAGGATAGACAGGAAGAAGAACAGCGTGACGATCGTCGGCAGGAAGCTAAGCACGCTCCCGACCCCGGCGCACACTCCGTCCACCACCAGCGACTGCACCACGGGATTGACCTCCAGGTACTCCAGTCCCTTTGCTATCCATTCGATAACGAGATCCACGCCGACGCTCATCAGGTCTGACAGCCAGGCGCCGATAAGGCTGAACGTCATCGTGAAAACCAGAGCCATTATCCCGATAAAGCACGGGATAGCCGTGTATTTTCCGGTCAGCAGGCGGTCTATCTGCATACTGCGACGGTGCTCGCGGCTCTCCCGCGGACGGACGACCGTCTTTTCGCAGAGGTTTTCGAGGAACGAAAAGCGCATGTTCGCGAGCGCCGCCTCGCGGTCCATTCCGCTTTCCTGCTCCATGATGCTTACCAGGTGGTCGAACGCGTGCTTCTTCTCCTCGGGAATGCTGACCTTCTCGCCGATGAGTTCGTCGTTTTCCACAAGCTTCGTCGTGGAGAACCTCACCGGAAGCCCCGCCGCCTGTATATCCGGCGCAAGCAGCAGCGAAGCCGCGTGAATGCAGCGGTGCACTGCTCCGACCTTGTCCTTCGAATCCCTGCTTTCCGGACAGAAATCCATCTTGACGGGTATCTCGCGGTAGCGCGCGACGTGTATCGCATGGTCAATGAGCTCATCGATACCCTCGTTCTTCGCGGCGGATACCGGAACTACCGGGATACCGAGTATCTGCTCCAGCTCGTTTACCAGGATAGAGCCGCCGTTCGCCCGGACCTCGTCCATCATGTTCAGCGCGAGCACCATCGGGATACCCAGCTCCATCAGCTGCATGGTGAGGTACAGATTACGCTCGATGTTGGAAGCGTCAACGATGTTGATTATCCCGCTCGGGTGGGTGTTCAGCAGAAAGTCGCGGGTGACTATCTCCTCGCTGGAGTAGGGCGAGAGGGAGTATATTCCCGGCAGGTCGGTCACCACCGCCTCCGGGTGGCTGCGTATGGTGCCGTCCTTGCGGTCGACGGTAACTCCCGGGAAGTTCCCGACATGCTGGTTGGAGCCTGTCAGCTGATTGAACAGCGTTGTCTTTCCGCAGTTCTGGTTCCCGGCGAGGGCGAACGTCAGCGGAGCGCCCTTCGGGATAGCCGCGCCGGAATGCTCCGTGTGGTAGCTCACACCGTCCGCCCTGGCAAGCTCGCCTACGCCCGGGTGCGGAGTGCTGCTAGCCCTGCGCGCTCCGGAAACCACTGCCTTTACCGGCTTTGTATGTACCTGCTCAACGGTAACTTTCCGCGCCTCCTCCAGGCGGAGGGTCAGCTCGTACCCGCGCAGCTGGAACTGCACCGGGTCGCCCATCGGCGCGACCTTTTGCAGGGTTATTTCGGTCTGGGGAGTCAGCCCCATGTCAAGAAGATGGTGCCTTAGCGCACCGCTGCCGCCGACTTCGCTTATGTACGCGCTCTGCCCCGGCTTTAATTGATCCATGGTCATATTGTATCCTCCAGTACTTTTCAAGTACCCGGTTTTTGCATAGATTGTCGAATCATCGAAGTTATCCTAAGTTAACATTATAGCACAAACACCCCTGTAAGTCAAGAAAATAATACATGGTCACCTCTAAAAACCTTGTAAAATGTGTATAGCACACCGACTGCTTCTTTCAACGAGCGAAATTTCTGATGCGACGGCGTCCATGCCGTCGCCCGG
>CAKSHG010000296.1 GCA_934456315.1 uncultured Oscillospiraceae bacterium
TCCGCGCAGATACACATCGACGACCCGGAATTCTACCGGATGGAATCCACCGACAGCCAGAACAACATCAACATGCTGTGGGGAATGAGCTCACTCAAGAGCTTCACCAGCATAATCCCGAGCGCGACATTTGAGCTGTACGACCTGCTCGACATCACCCGGGACGTGAACTCCAAGCCGGAGGACGGCTACTACGCTCTGCGTGCGCTGACCCGCGTCAAGTACCTCATCATCGAGGGGAACCAGACGCAGCAGACCATCGACAACGACGTAAAGGGCTACCGCACCTACGAGTACCTTGAGGAGCAGGACGGCTGGAAAATTTACGAAAACAAGTACGCCCTGCCGATGGGGTACGCATATGACACCTACCTCAACATCGACGACGTAAAGGGCGCCAAGGACGTCGACAACCTGATGGTCGGGAACGTTATCCTGACCGGGGAGCAGATAGCGAAGTACTCCGATATCCTCACCGAGGGCAAAAACGAGGGGCTGACCGACGACAACCTGTTCCAGCGCTTCACCGAGGACGCCGCCGACAGGACGGCGCTCGGCGCGAAGCAGTTCAGCGTGAACAGCAGCGGCTTCACCGCCGTGACGGATTACGACCGGGAGCGGCTGGTGGTGTTCAGCGTGCCCTACGACCAGGGCTGGAGCGGCACCGTTTCCGCCCAGGGCGGAGAGCGCGTCCCGCTGGAGCTTGAGAAGGTCAACGGCGGCTTCATCGGCGTGAAGGTCCCCGCAGGGGTCTGCGAGCTGACGTTCACCTACAGGACCCCCGGAGGGTCGCTGGGTATCGTCTGCACGGTCGTGGGAGCGGCGCTGTTCGGCGGGTATATCCTGCTGTGCTACGTCGTGCTGAAGCGGAAGCCCCGCAGGTACGCGCACCTCTACGACGTGGACCAGGTGGACGGCGTAAAGGCGCACAGTTCCTACATCTCGCAGCTGTCGAAGCAGATATTCGAGTCGCCGGAAAAGGGCGCAGTGAAGCTGGATTCCGACGAGGAGAAGCTGTCCTGGCCGGACGTCGAGGAGAGCTTCATGGACAGGGAGATATACGACTTTAAGAGCCGCACTCCGAAGCCGCGCACCTCCCACATCACGGAGGACGACGAGGCGTACAACGTTCTCAAGGAGCTTGACGAGCAGAAGAACAACAGCGACGGTATTGAGTAAAGGAGAAAGCAATGGCACATCTTGAGGAAAAGACCATCTCCAGCGAGCAGAAGTTCGACGGCAGGATAGTGAAGCTGTACGTCGACAAGGCGGAGCTGGAGGACGGAAAGGTAGTCACCCGCGAGGTGATACGCCACCCCGGGGGAGTATGCGTGCTCCCGCTGACGGAGAAGAACGAGGTGCTGTTCGTAAGGCAGTTCCGCTATCCGCACCAGGCGGTGCTGCTGGAGATACCGGCGGGCAAGCTGGAGTACGGCGAGAACCACAGCGAGTGCGGACTGCGCGAGCTGAAGGAGGAAACCGGCTGCACCTGCGATGACTACACCTACCTGGGCAGCCTTATCCCGACCCCGGCGTACTGCGGGGAGGTCATTCATATGTACCTGGCGCGCGGACTCCATTCCGGCAGCCAGAAGCTCGACGAGGGCGAGTTCCTCGACGTTGTGAAGATACCGCTCGACGAGGCTATAGCGATGGTCATGCGCAACGAGATACAGGATTCCAAGACCCAGATAGCGCTGCTGAAAACCAAGCTGCTGCTCGAGAAGAACGCTCACTGAACGCAGTCGCGGTACGCCTTGAGTATCTTTTCCTCGATCTTTTCCCGCGCGGAGGCGGAGATGGGGTGGATTATGTCCCGGTAGTCCCCGTCAGGCTCGCGGTGGGACGGCATTGCGACGAACAGCCGCTCCTCCCCCTGCACCACCTTTATTTCGTGGACGGCTATCGCGTCGTCGATGGTGATGGATACCAGCGCGCGGAGCCTGCCCTCGTGCATCGTCTTTCGGATTTTGATGTCGCTTATTTCCATGACTGACCTCCTGTGTTTTTGGTGTTATTGTGGGAATTTCTGCGCGGATTATTCATAAGATATTAGCATTCAGCCTGTTGAAAAAGTACTAAACCAAGGCTGACGAGAAATCGTCAGATGCTAGGAACCCGCATGACGGCTAGGCTTTGTGCCTGCCGTCATGCGGAGTGACGACGCAGATGGCGGTTTATCGACAGCCTGTGTATTATTGCTCTTGGAAGGAGTCATTGCTTTGGAAGATTTTCTTACTGGTAAGAAGCATATTCATTTTATAGGAATAGGCGGTTCGGGAATGTACCCGCTGGCGCAGATACTCCATTCCCAGGGGTATTACCTGACCGGCTC
>CAKSHG010000297.1 GCA_934456315.1 uncultured Oscillospiraceae bacterium
GTCATACGCGGCGCGCAGGCAGGAGGAGTATTCCGCAGAACCAGCGTCAGACGAGGTGAACACGGAAGAATAAAAAAGTGCCGCTCCGTATTTACGGGGCGGCTTTGCGTTTGGAGGGCAGCATGACAATAAAGGAAGTAAGCGAAAGATACGGCGTGACGCAGGATACGCTCCGGTACTACGAAAAAGCCGGGCTGGTGCCGGAAGTGACCCGCACCGCCGGAGGTATCCGCGACTATCAGCCGGAGGACCTTAGCTGGCTGGAGCTTGCGCTGTGCATGCGCAGCGCCGGTCTGCCGGTGAACGGGATAGTCGAGTACCGCAAGCTGTTCCAGCAGGGGGAGAGCACGATACCGCAGCGGCTCAAGCTGCTGACCGACCAGCGCGAGGAGCTGCTCGGCATGAAATCCCAGATAGAGCAGACTCTGGAGCGGCTGAACTACAAGATCAGCGTATATGAGCGTGCTGTAAAGACCGGTATCCTGTCCTGGGACGAGGAAGAAAAGTGCAGCGGGGACGGCGATGGATAAGTTTTCGGCGGAGATAACCGGGCTTGGGACCGTCGCGGTCGGCTGCGTGCAGCACCAGGGAGCCAGGGAGTACCAGGAGGACAGCGTTGGTTTCACGCCGGTGAACGGCGACCCGATGAGCGGATTCCTTGCGGTTGTCGCAGATGGCATGGGCGGAATGGCGTCCGGGGCGTTTGTCAGCGCCTGGACGGTCAGGAGAATGCTCGAAACCGAATTCAGCGACGGGTTTCCGGTGTACCGGCAGCTATGCGAAGCCGCGCAGCGTATCAGCGGTGAGATCGCAGCCGGAGGTTCCCGCGGCGGCTCCACCATGGCGGCGGTGTACCTTGACCGCACTGGAGTGCACATTTGTTCCGTCGGCGACAGCAGGATATATCTCCAGCGGAACGGGGTCCTGACCCGGCTCACCGAGGACGGCGACTACATGAGCGTGCTCCTCGGCAGGGTGATCTCCGGCGATATGACGTTCCGGCAGGCGGCGGAGGATCCGGAGCGTGATTCGCTCATGCAGTTCATGGGCGGAGGGGTCAATATCCAGCCGGACGTGAACCGCATTCCGTTCCTGCCGGAGAAAGGCGACAGGCTGCTGATATGCAGCGATGGAGTTTACAATGCGGTCCCGGATATAACGCTGCTCCAGTCGCTCACGCTGTCGGCTGCGGCGGCTGCGGAGGATATTCTTGGCAGGGCGCTTGCAAAGGGCTACGCGAATCAGGATAATCTGACCGCAGCAGTGCTGGAATTCCGGGAGGTCTATCCGGAGCCTGAAATCCTTGCGGAAACCGCTCCGGAAAATGTAAGGCTCCGCGCGGTGAGCGCCGTATATACCTGCAAGGGAGGCTGTGAGAGCAACGAGGATAACGTGTTCTGCGGCGGTGGAGCATTTGCAGTTGCGGACGGTCTTGGAGGTCACAGCGGCGGCGCTGCGGCGTCCGAAGCGGCTGTGAAGTACTTTTCCGAGCATTACAGCCTGGCAGCCGACCCGGCGGGAATGGCGGAGCTGCTTGAGGGAGCGAATACAGCCGTTCGCAGGCTGGGCGGAGGAATGTCCACAGTTGCCGCCGCGGGACTTGGCGAGGGCGGCTTCACGCTCGGGAATGTCGGCGACAGCCGCGTGTACTTTTTCCATAGCGGCAGGATAATCGCGCAGACCCGGGATCATTCCGTATGCCAGGCAGCGGTGGAGATGGGAGAGATAACTCCGGAGCAGATACGCGGAAACGAAGATCGTTCGCGGCTGCTTAAAGCGCTCGGGAGCGCGGAAAGACTTGATCTGAAGAAGCTGCCGGAGCAGCTCCCGGTTCATAGCGGGGACGCATTCCTGCTTTGCACAGACGGCTTCTGGGAGCACGTCCACGAACGTGAGATGGAATGTGACCTTGCGAAATCGGAAAACCCGACGGAGTGGCGCGACAGAATGCTGAAAAGGCTGCTCCTGAAAACCGGGAACGGCGGCGACAACTACACTGTGCTCTGCGGGATCCTGACCGATCAGCCGGAGGAACCATCTCCAAAGCGCAAAGCAGGGCGGGCTTTCCGGCTGCCCAGGTTGTTGATAACCGCCGCAGCAGTGCTTCTTATGCTTGCAGGGCTTATCGCGGCGCTGATGTTCCTGTCCGGTGACGGCGGTGAAGCCAGCGAGTCCGGGAGCAGTGTTACGGATATTTTGTAATAAACGAAATGGGGCTGTACAAAACAGCCCCTTAAAGTTTGTCAGGTCCCGGAAGCTTCCGTTTCCTCGCGCTTCATAATGCGCAGCTCGACGACTATCATGATAACAGCCGCGACCGCTGAAAGGA
>CAKSHG010000298.1 GCA_934456315.1 uncultured Oscillospiraceae bacterium
GTATTTCAAGGTTTGACAACGAAGCAGATGATACAAGTCATAGAAATCTGCCGTGAAGGAGGTTTTTAGAGGTTACCATAATTTTCTGTCAGATACTCTCCATAAAATCTTGACGATATAGTTTTCGCACACTATAATAGTAAGTAGAACCAAAGAAAGGAGCCGCTCATGAAGATCGCAATATATTCCCGAAAATCGAAATTCACCGGCAAGGGCGAGAGTATCGAAAACCAGGTAGTACTCTGCCGGGAGTACATTCAGCGGAATATCCCCGAGGCAAAGGACAGCGATATTCTGGTGTACGAGGACGAGGGATTCTCTGCGAAAAACCTTGACCGTCCGCAGTTCCGGATGATGATGCAGAGCGCACGGAAACAGCCATTCGACTATATCGTGGTCTACCGGCTTGACCGTATCAGCAGGAATGTCGGAGATTTCGCAACGCTCATTGAAGAACTGAACAACATGAATACCGCGTTTATCTGCATAAAGGAACAGTTCGACACCTCCACGCCTATGGGCAGGGCTATGATGAATATTGCCGCAGTTTTCGCTCAGCTTGAACGTGAAACCATCGCTGAACGTGTGCGTGATAATCTGGTGCTTCTGGCACGGACCGGCCGCTGGCTGGGTGGAGTAACTCCCCTGGGGTTTGTCGGAGAAAAGACCGCTGTTACGGACGCCGAGGGCAAAAGCCGCTCCGCTTACAAACTGTCCGTAGTTGACGATGAGATGAGCAGAGTACGCACGATTTACGCTAAGTTCCTTGAATTTCAGTCGCTTACAAAGGTCGCAACATGGTGTATCCAGAACAACATAAAGACCCGCGAGGGAAGCGAATTCCGCATGAGAACTGTCCGGGACATTCTCACGAATCCGGTGTACTGTACTGCGGACGAAACCGCATTCGACTACTTCACAAAGCTTGGCAGCGACGTCTGCTTTGAACGTGAAAAAGCAGACGGAAAGCACGGTCTTATGCCATTCCACAGGACTGAACAGAACGGAAAGAAACAGCTTAGGCTTCCCCCGGAGGAATGGATAATCTCCCTCGGAAAGCACAAGCCGATAATCCCCTCGGAGGAGTGGATAAAGGCGCAGGAAATAATCAGCGGCAACGCCGGTAAGAGTTTTTACCGCCCGGTAAGAAATCAGGTTTCAGTATTTTCCGGGCTTGTACGCTGCGCCAGCTGCGGTTCCATAATGCGCCCACGGATAAACAGCAACGCACGCCGCGAAGCTGACGGTTCACAGACTTTCTACTATATGTGCGAATTAAAGGAACGTTCCCGTTTAAAGAACTGCCAGATGTGCAACGTCAACGGAAATGTACTTGACAAGCTTCTCCGCGATGAGATAATGAATTTCAACAAGCCTAGTTCAAATGTGGGAAAAAGTCTTTATCATCCCTGCTCAAAACGCCTGCGCAGCTTCTCTAAAGCCTTTTTCTCTATCCGCGAAATGTAGCTGCGCGAGATTTTGAGCTGCTTCGCTATCTCCCGCTGGGTCATCGCTTCGCAGACGTATCCCCTGCCGTCCCGTATCCCGTAACGCTTGCAGATTATCTCCTTTTCACGCTCGTCAAGCTCCTCCTCAATGTATCTGTACAGCTTCTGAGAATTTATCCTTAGTTCCGTTTCCTCCTCAATATTCACATTGCTCGCCAGTATATCCGCTATCGTCAGCGTGTTTCCCTCGCTGTCTGTTTCAAGGGGCTCGTTTATGTAGACCTCGCTCTGCTGGTGCTTTATCTTCCTAAAATGCATTTTTATCTGGTTATCTATACACCGCGAAGCATAGGTAGAAAACCTACGTCCCTTAGTGTAATCAAACGTTTCTGCGGCGCGTATCAGACCTATCGTTCCGATGGATATCAGGTCGTCTGCATCCTGCTGTGAACCCCGGGCCGCCTCCGGGTAATTCTTATTCACGATGTATGCCACCAGACGAAGATTGTGCTCGATGAGCTTTCCACGCGCCTGCGTGTCTCCCTGCGCAATAAGCGCTATGCACTCTTCCTCCTCTTTCGGAGAAAGCTGTTTAGGAAACGAGCTCCGGGAATCCAGATGCAGCCCGATAAACAACAGATTCTGCAATGCAAATTCAAGCAACGACGACATATCCTTATCCTCCGTTCATGTTATGATAGATTCTATTTTACTCTGCTTGTATTATATTCCTCGACTTGAAATCCTGCTCATTTTATGTTATCATATCTATAAAGAAAGGAGTTCAAATGGAACACATTATTACATACAGTAAGTCAAACCCCATTCCAGATGAAAAATTCGAACGGGTGTTCAGCATTCTTGA
>CAKSHG010000299.1 GCA_934456315.1 uncultured Oscillospiraceae bacterium
GAGGAGTACCGGGAAAGCATATTTCAGCCTTTTTTCCGTGTGGATAAATCAAGAAGCCGGCAGATGGGCGGAGTTGGACTCGGGCTTGCGCTCGTGCATGAAATTGCGGTGCTTCACGGCGGCTCCGTCCGCGCAGAGCCTGGAAATAAAGTCGGCACCGTGTTCATTGTGACTTTGCCTGCCGGAGACGATCCCTGTTGATAAATTGTTTTTTGCTTTTCAGAGGTTTCCATAATAAAGGGAATACACGCGGTAATTAGGAGCGCCTTTATTCAGTATTTCCCTGTGGAACGAGACCCTTGATAAAATTCACCCAGAACAAAATGCCAGCGGAACCCAGGGCGCAGCCAAGACCCGTATAGAACACTGCAATAAAAACTTCAGGCGCCAGTCCGGAATTTCTTAGCCATATACCGCCGCTCATCATGAACGCCATAATGAGATAGGATTTCAGGTCGAAAAAGTTCCAGACAGGTCTTGTTTCCTGTGGATAGGAGCGTATCCTTTTCGTATGCCTGACGCTCATTCGGTAGAACATAAACCCGAACACACAGAATACCACAATCGACAGCAGTATGTGTACTGCCGAGATCTCATCAAGCCTGATATAAGATAACACCCCAAGGCGTGCAACGTTGAATCCTGCTGCAAGCCATACGCACCCGGCAATTGCCAGCAGCGCGCGTTTTTTTACATGGCAGAAAGGACGTTTCATCTGTCTGCCTCGTTTTCATTTCTATCGGCATTCCGCATGGAATTGAACCCTATCAGTACAGTCCAGACGTAGGCGCAGGTCTTGGGGATCATCAGCATGCCTATCAGCGGAACTGCGTCCGCCCAGAGCACCACCGGAATGTAGAAGCCGAAACTGAGCACTATTGTAAGCCACAGAAACCGGAATTCACGGTCGCCGTTCTGCCTGGCGCTTCTGAATGTCAGAATTATTATCAGCAATCCGAGCAGCGCAAACGGAATATTGCGGAAGATGCCCCAGGAAAGCGGGGCGTCGGGGCTTGTCCATTCGTTCTGCGGCATAAGGCAGAGGATAACACGCAGAGCCGAAAGTCCCCATACTGCCGCTGTTATTCCGCGCTTTCCGGTGATTTTGTATCGGCAGCGCCAGACGTAGTACAGAAGCACATAGAATGCCGTCATCGTCACGGAGGTGATAAGTTTGCCGATTCCCAGAGCGGTGGTGTAGCTTTCAAGACCGGTGGTGCAGAGCGCAACCGCCCTCGGCACCAGGTGGAACGAGTCCCCCGCGCCGAGCGTTACCGCCATAATTCCGTAGAGGAGATACTGTTTTCTCCCCTTGCTTTTACAGATCATGATTACTCCAAGGGTTATCACGGTGCAAAGATAAATGATATCGAATGCGGTTTCAAATATAGCCTGCATATTAATTCTCCTTTTGTTCAGCGGTATAATAAACGGTCAAGTATTTCAGTCAGGGCGGCACAGTCCGGCTTGCCGTTTATTATGGAAATCGTGATGGTGTCGAGTATGTGCTCAATAAGATTTTCCTCGCGGAATGTTTCTGAAAATATGCTGCGGTCAACGTTTTTGTCTTCCCTCAGGGCTGCGTGGAGTTCCCCGCGGATTTTACCGAAGCAGCGCTCCATCGTGCCGCGCGCCTTTCCCTTTGCCGACCCGGCGACCGATATAGAGTGCGCCGCAAAGAAATCCGGGTAATATTTCAGCCCGCTGAGGATACGCGCATAAATATGCGTTACATACTGCGAAAAGCTGCCCCCGCTGTCCGGTGCACTTTTTTCCAGAATGTCCTGCCACACACTTTCTATTGCGGCAACGACCAGTTCGTCCTTGTCTGAATAGTAATTGTACAGCGTTCCCAGCGCAATTCCACACTCCTTCGCCAGAGTCCGCATATTCAGTGCCGGAAGTCCTCTTTCAGAAACGATTTTCCGACTGACTCTCATAATTTCCTCTCTTGATGTATTAGGTGGATTCATCAGCGTTACCTCCAAAATGAACATTGTTCATTTTGGATTATATCACTATTTTTCCGGAATGTCAAGAGGAAAATATCTGAATTGATAAAGAAATGTCAGAAGAAAAGAAATGCGACAGGAACTACAAGGAGTCGTCGGTAAAGCTGGCGCTGAAAACAGGAATAAATCGAGCGAGCCGGTCAGGAACGAAGGTACACGGAACAGCAGGCTGCAAAGAACGGCGGCGTCTGCCGTTGCACCGAAATATTCTGGAAACAAAATATGTATTGGTGTGCTATAATGATATATGATATCATGTATTCGTCCGTCACGCTGTCGATCAATTCAATTG
>CAKSHG010000300.1 GCA_934456315.1 uncultured Oscillospiraceae bacterium
TGACCGCACAGCAGGCCTCAGCGCCGGCAAATGGCGCGGCGACCGCCGAAGCTGACGTCTCCGGAACTCCGAAAGCTCCCGCAAAGGGCAGTCCGGACACCGGAGCCGAGGGAGCTGCGGCATTCGCAGGTCTCGCAGCGATCTCCGCGGCAGGCGTGTTAGTATTCAGAAAGCGGAAATAATTGAATTATATATTGAAATTTGCAGGAAAGTATGATATAATTATTCAGAAAGCTGCAATATCGCGGCACATTACATAATACGGAGGAAAATACAATGTCCATGTATATCACCTGTCTTGACCTCGAGGGCGTACTTGTCCCCGAGATCTGGATCGCATTCGCAGAAGCAAGCGGTATCCCCGAGCTCAAGCGCACCACCCGCGACGAGCCGGATTACAACAAGCTCATGAACTGGCGCCTTGGTATCCTCAAGGAGCACGGTCTCGGTCTCAAGGAGATCCAGGAGACCATCGCCAAAATTGACCCTATGCCCGGCGCAAAGGAGTTCCTGGATGAGCTGCGCTCCATCTGCCAGGTGATCATTATTTCCGATACGTTCTCCCAGTTTGCAGGTCCTCTCATGAAGAAGCTCGGCATGCCGACCATCTTCTGCAACACCCTCGAGGTAGCTCCGAACGGCGAGATAACGGGCTTCAAGATGCGCTGCGAGCAGTCCAAGCTGACCACCGTTAAGGCGCTCCAGTCCATCGGATACGAGACCATCGCCAGCGGAGACAGCCACAACGACCTCGGCATGATACGCGCAAGCAAGGCAGGCTTCCTGTTCAAGAGCCCTGACAACATCAAGGCTGACAACCCCGATCTCCCCGCTTACGAGACCTACGACGAGCTCATGGCTGCAATAAAGGCAGCAATGGACTAAGCAGGACTTTCATACTAAACGCACAGGGCGAAAGCTGTTCTTTCGCCCTGCAATATTTTTTGAGATAACACAGCGCCCCGTTAAAAACGGGACGCACAGCTTGTCGAAAAAATCGAATTTGCCCGCGAAGCGGGCTTTTGAAATCCGTTTTTTGCTCCGGGTTTTCCCGGGGCAAAAAACACTTCTATCCGCACAAGTGTCTAGGCTACGCTGGCGACGGCTACGCCTTACGCGGTGCGCGCAGGGCGGATGTTCGGCGGAAAAGTCACTTTAGTGACTTTTTCGACGGTCTGAGCGCCCCGTTAAAAACGGGGCGCATTATTATTTGTCTGTCAGCTCAAAAGCTCTTATCGCCGGTGGATTCTCTGGGGATAAGACGGTGCGGGAGTTTGTAGGTCCCGGTATCCTTATCCTCGGACTTTATGTTGTGGATGAGCTTTTCGATCACGGTCTTTCCCTGGAGGTAGCAGGGCTGCTCGACTGTCGTCAGGTGCGGAATGAACATGTGCGAATAGGCAATGTTGTCAAAGCCGAAGAACAGCACGTCCTTGCCGACGGTTATCCCATTGTTCAGCGCGTATGTCATCGCGCCGATGGATATCGTGTCGGATATCGCAAATATCGCGTCCGGACGCTTCGCCGGATTGGCCTGGTTCATCAGCTTTTCGCAGCCGCGGGTGCCGCTCTCCGCGTCATAGCCGCCGTAGTATATCAGGTTTTCGTCGATGGGTATGCCCGCTTCCGTGAGAGCGCGCTTATAGCCGTTCTCCCGGTCGATAGAGGACTGGGTGCGCACTTCGGTGGTCAGCAGACCTATCCGGCGGCGTCCCTTGTCGATAAGGTACTTCACGGCGTCGTACCCCGCGCGTTCGTTGTCTATGGTGACGCAGAGTATGTTGCAGTCCTCAAGTCGCTCCAGGCACATCGCCATCTGGTACTTCTTTGCAAGCTCGGAGATGGTGCGGCTGTCCAGCTTCGGCGCAAGGAGCACCGCTCCGTCCACCGCCTTGGAAAACAGCATTCCCAGCAGGTGCATTTCATGCTCCGGGTCGTCGCGGGTGGTGGCTATCAGGACATCGTAGCCCTGCATGTATGCAGCGTCCTGCATTCCGCGGAGTACCTCGGAGTAGAAGCTCTGCTCCGTGGACGCGATTATCGCAAGGATACGCTTAGTTTCGCTCTTGCGCAGGTCCCTGCCGAGAAAATTCGGAGAATAGCCCAGCTCCTCGACCGCCTTGTTGACCGCCTGCACTGCTTCGTCAGATACGTTGGATTTCTTGTTCAGCACACGGGAAACCGTCGCAACGGAAACATTCGCCGCCTTAGCTACATCTTTTATAGTGATATTCAAGCGCGTTTCACCTCTTATGTTCAGTTGTCTATATTTATATAATACAC
>CAKSHG010000301.1 GCA_934456315.1 uncultured Oscillospiraceae bacterium
GGAATTTACGCGTTCCTTGCCGTCGGCGGCTCAATGCTGCTGTCGGTGCTGTTCAAGTTCAACTCCGGGCAGCTTTCGGATATCAAGGACCTCACGATGTTCGGGCGCTACACTGACAATACCGCTCCGCTTGCGGTGCTGCTGGTGCTGGTGTACATGTTCCGCTACAAGCTGACTGCGAAGAACATCGGCTGGGCTGCGATAGTCTACGGATATACCTGCTTCGGATTCTTCACGGTTTCCTGGCAGATGATAGTAAAGGCGCGGGGCTACCGCGAATCCCCCATGCTGGGACTCATGCCCTGGCGTATCGGCGAGGACTACACAAAGACGTTCACCCCGCAGAGCTTCATCATAATGACCTCTGTGGCGTTTTCGGTGCTTGCGCTGTTTGCGGTGTTCACACTGTGCACCCGCAGGCATTACAAGAAACTCATGTCCGCGCTGTGCTGCCTGCTGTTTGCTTATACCACCGTTTTCGCGGGGACGATATACCTGCCCGCGCGCGCGGAGGAGAACCTCAAAAAGACCGAGCCTGCGCGCCTGGTATCGGAACTGCTGTACAACGAGAGCGCGTCGCCGCTCATCGTGGCTTACAATATCGGCTCCCGCAGCGCAGGGCTGATACAGTTCCTGAATCTCAACACCCGCGTTGCGATAATCCGCAAGGCGAAGAATCTCCCTGAAAACTGCATAATCATAGCCGACGAGGAGGAGCAGCTCCCGCTCCAGCCGGGCAGCTTTGACTACATCGGCACGGAGGGCGGGCTGTCCGTCTACGCGCTGGGCGAAACCGCGCGGGACTACATGAGGTACAAGCGCTCCGCCGACATAACCGCGCTGGCGGAGGAAAGCATAACGATACAGGCTCCGGCGCTTTCAGACCATTAAGGAGGCAGTAAATTGACTGGCGAAGATAATCTGGATAACCTTAACAATAACGCTCCGCAGGAGGGTTCTGACATTCACGCGATATACGAGGTCCCGAAGCCGGAGGAGCCGGAAGCTGCCGCTCCCGCCGCACCTAAAAAGGAGAGCGTGTTCCTGAAGGACTGGTTCATCATGGTCGTGCTGTACGCCGTGGCTCTGACGGTGCACGTCCTGATGACGCAGGTGACGACAATGTTCAACCTCACGCCGGACGAGTACGCCGTAACTGCGGTTTCTGCGTGGTTCAACGGCTACGACTGGTCGCAGACCGTTTCCGCGGGAGGCTACTACGGATATTTCCAGAGCCTGTTCTATATCCCGGTGTTCTGGTTCGTTGACGACCCTATGCTCCAGTACCGCGTGATGATACTGATAAACGGCATGCTGATGAGCTTTGCTCCGGTCATCGTCTACTTCCTCGCGCGGAAGTGGTTCGGCGTGCGTAAGCTGTCATCAGTGTTCATCGCGGTGATTTGCGGAATGTACCCGGCGTACCTGCTGCTGACAAAGTACACCTGGAACGAAACACTGTGCTGCCTGCTGCCGTGGGTATTCGCGCTGCTGATGTACCAGTCGCTCAAGAGCTTCAGGGACGCTAAGCGTACCAGAAACGCAGTATTCCGCCAGCAGCTGTGGGCGGTGCTCGCGGGGCTTACCCTAGTTGCGGCATACGCGACCCACGGGCGCATGATAGCTTTGCTCGCGGCGGGCGCAGTGCTGGAGCTTGTGGTACTGTTCAGCATGAAACGCAAGATATTCGCGCTGACCGGGTTCTACGCAAGCATAGCTGCGGGGCTTTTCGCCGACAAGCTGATGAAGGGCTACCTACAGAATGTGCTCTGGCTCAAGGATCAGTCCGACAAGGCGTCCGTCAACACGATTGAAAATACGCTTGGAAGGATCTTCGACCTCGATACGGAAAAGCTCATGCATTTCCCGCAGACCCTGGTCGGTCACTTCTTTTATTTCATCAGCTCTACCTGGGGATTCGGCGTTATCGCGATGGTGCTGATAATCTCCGGCATAGTGATGTACTACGTCACACGGGACCGCGCCAAGAAAGGAAAGATAGAGCTTTCCCCGGACGGAAAGGTCAGAAACTACATCTCCACCTCCCTTGCGATGTTCTGCTGGCTGGCGTTCCTTGCGATGGGCGCGATATTCGTGGTCAGCGTAGGATTCAAGGCGACCTCCACGGTGTTCGATACCCGCGCGGATACGACCATCTTCGGACGCTACATTGAAACGTTCTTCCCCATAGCGCTGTTCCCGGCGCTCATAATGATATACCGCGGACGGTTCAGCGTTGCGCACAGCCTTGCCGCGCTGATTTCCGCAGCCGGGATATTCGC
>CAKSHG010000302.1 GCA_934456315.1 uncultured Oscillospiraceae bacterium
GCAGAGCGAAATAACCAAGTGACGGCATGGATGCCGTCACATCAGAAATTTCGCTCGTTGACAGACGAAGATGGTGCACACTGCACATTTTGCTCACATGAGGTTTTTAGAGGCGACAATAATATTATACAGAACAAAAGAAAGAGAGATCCACCGGAGGGGGCGTTCAGCCCCGTACATCAACACGACAAAGGAGTAATCATCATGGTAACAAAGACAGTAGAAGTAAAGAACGCACAGGGTCTGCACATGCGCCCGGCAGGTATCCTCGCAGGCGAAATGAAGAAGTTCGCAGGCTGCACCGTAACTCTCAAGACCGCTGACAAGACCGCAAAGGCTTCCGCAGTCATGCAGATCATGGCGGCAGGGATCAAGTGCGGCACGCAGGTCGAGATCATCGCAGACGGCGAAAACGAGCAGGCAGCCCTCGATAAGGCTGTAGAGCTCTTCGAGAGCGGATTCGGAGAGTAATATATAAATTCGGAATGCGGAATCAAGGTGTCAACTTTGTGGACCGGACTTAAATAACCGCCGGAGTCGGCACCAGAATTCCGAATTCCGCATTCATAATTCCGAATTTAAAATGAACGGGGTGTTTGTATGAAAAAGTATACCGGAAAGGGCGTATACGGCGCAATAGCAATAGGCAGCATTTCCGTGCTGAAGAAGAACGACGCCGCTGTCACCCGCATACATGTTGAAGATACCGCCGCTGAAAAGGCGCGCGTCGAAAAGGCAAAACAGGCAGCCACGGAACAGCTCCAGGCTATCCACGACAAGGCGCTGAAAGAAGTCGGCGAAACCAACGCGCAGATCTTCGAGATACACATAATGATGCTCGAGGACGAGGACTATAACGAATCCATCGCGAACATCATCGACACACAGCAGGTCAACGCGGAATACGCTGTTGCCGTTACCTCCGACAACTTTGCGGAGATGTTCGCCGCGATGGACGATGCGTACATGCAGGCGCGCTCCGCTGACGTGCGGGACATTTCCAACCGCATAATCGCCAACCTGACAGGAACTGCGGACAGCTCCGCAGAATCCTCCGGCAGCATGATAGTATGCGCCGACGACCTTGCTCCAAGCGAAACGGTTGCGCTGGACAAGGACAAGGTGCTCGCATTCGTTACGGCGCATGGTTCGTCAAATTCCCACACCGCAATACTCGCAAGAAACATGAATATCCCGGCGGTCATCGGCATGGGCGATGAATTCCTGTCCGAGATATCCTCCAGAACGCCCGCGATAGTTGACGGCTATACCGGAACTGTGATAATCGACCCGGACGAGGCAACGATCGCCGAATATACCGCAAAGCGCACCGCAGACGAGGAGAAAAAACGCCTTCTCCAGGAGCTCAAAGGCAAGGACAACGTCACCGTCGACGGGCATAGAATAAACATCTACGCCAACATCAGCGGTATCGACAATATCGGAGCTGTTCTGCTGAACGACGCCGGAGGAATCGGACTTTTCCGCAGCGAATTCCTGTATCTCGAAAACAGCGACTACCCTACAGAGGAGCAGCAGTTCCACGCATATAAGCGGGTCCTCGAGAGCATGGCCGGGAAGAAGGTCATCATACGCACGTTGGATATCGGCGCAGACAAGCAGGTCGACTACTTCGGGCTGAAGAAAGAGGACAACCCCGCGCTCGGCTACCGTGCTATCCGTATCTGCCTTACCAGACCGGAGATATTCAAGACGCAGCTCCGCGCGCTGTACCGCGCTTCCGTTTTCGGAAACCTCGGAATAATGTTCCCGATGATAACCAGCGTCCGCGAAGTCGAGCGTATCAAGGCTATATGCGAGGAAGTTAAAACGGAGCTTCGTACCGACGGCATTGAATTTTCCGACAGGATAGAGCTGGGCATCATGATAGAAACCCCCGCCGCCGCTCTGATAAGCGACAAGCTGGCTCCGATGGTGGATTTCTTCAGCGTAGGCACTAACGACCTTACACAGTACACTCTTGCCTGCGACCGCCAGAATCCTGACATTGAGGAGTTCATTGACACCCACCACGAGGCTATACTCCGGCTCATCGAAATGAGCGCGGAAAACGCCCACAAGCACGGCGCGTGGATAGGAATATGCGGAGAGCTTGCCGCCGACACCTCCCTGACGGAAAGGTTCCTAAGAATGGAAATAGACGAGCTTTCGGTATCTCCCAGCTTTGTGCTGAAAGTGCGCGACGCAGTACGCCGCACCGACCTTTCCAAATAACACGAAAATTCCCCTGCCGAAAGGCAGGGGATTTTT
>CAKSHG010000303.1 GCA_934456315.1 uncultured Oscillospiraceae bacterium
ACCTTGAGCAGTACGGGAACCACTACATAGCATTCCGGCTGCTCGCGGTGCTCCGCGACAAGATCTTCGGAGCGCTGCGCACCCTCTGCCCCGCCAAACTGGAAAGCAAGAAAAAAGGCTCCATCATCGCCATGATAACCTCGGATATCGAAACGCTGGAGGTTTTCTACGCACACACCATTTCGCCGATATGCATTGCGGTCATCGTTTCACTCGCAGTGTTCATATTCGTGGGGAATGTTTCGCACTGGTACATCGCGCTCACGGCGCTTGTGGGTTACCTCCTTGTGGGGATCGTCCTGCCGCTGATATCCTCCGCAAGGCTGAAAAGCTCCGGCGTAAGATACCGCGCGGAATTTGCAGGATTCAACGCGTTTTTTCTCGACAGCATCAAGGGTATAAAGGATATCGTACTTAACAACGCCGGCGAAAGCCGCAAGGCGGAAGTAGACCGCCGCTCCGACATTCTCCTCGCCGAAACGAAGAAAATGAAGCACGACATCACAAGAGCCTCCGCGGCGACCGAACTCACGATATCCCTGGTGATATTCGCGGCGCTGTTCGTCGGGATAGCCCTCGTCAGCTGCGGAGCGCTCTCCGCCGGCAGAATGGTGATCGGAGTTACCGCAGTGTTCGGCTCGTTTGGTCCGGTGGTCGCGATTTCAGCGCTCCCCGGGAACCTCACGCAGACCTTCGCGAGCGGCGACCGCGTGCTCGACCTGCTCGCAGAAAAGCCGGCGGTGCAGCCCGTGGAGAACGGCAGCGCGTTCGAATTCGAAAAGCTCGACGTTTCCGGGCTGACGTTCTCCTACGACGGGAACACGCAGGTGCTTTCGGACATCTGCATGCACGCGCGGAAAGGCGAGATAATCGGTATCATCGGCGAAAGCGGCTGCGGAAAATCCACGTTCCTCAAACTGCTGCTGCGCTTCTGGCAGAAGGACGGCGGCTCGATACTCTACAACGGTACAGACATCGACCGGACTGACGAGGCAAGCCTGCTCGACAACGTAACGATGGTAAGCCAGACCACCTATCTTTTCGACGAAACGATAGAGGAGAATCTGCGTATCGCAAAGCCGGAAGCCTCCCGTGAGGAACTGGAGGACGCCTGCCGCATGGCGTCTGTGCACGACCTCATCATGTCGCTGCCGGAGGGCTACCAGACCCGCGTAGGCGCGCTCGGCGACGGACTCTCCTCCGGCGAGAAGCAGCGCCTGGGACTGGCGCGGGCATTCCTGCGCGGAAGCAGCCTGATACTTCTCGACGAGCCGACCAGCAATGTTGACAGCATCAACGAGGGAATTATCCTGAAAGCGCTCCGCCGGCAGAAGCAGAGCAAGAGCATAATACTGGTTTCGCACAGGGAGAGCACCATGGCGGCCGCCGACCGGGTATACCGCGTCGAGAAAGGACGAATGTATGAATGCTGACAGGAAGCGCGAGCGCGAAAAGCAAACCGTGGCGCTGATGATACGGCTGTATTGCCGGAAAAAGCACGGCTCCCGCGGCGAGCTCTGCCCGGAATGCAGCGAGCTTGCGGACTACGCCGAAATGCGCGTCGACAAGTGCCCTTTCATGGAAAGCAAAACATTCTGCTCCAACTGCAAGGTACACTGCTACAAGCCGGAAATGCGGGACAGGATACGCACTGTAATGCGGTTTTCCGGTCCGAGAATGCTGTTCCACCACCCTGTAATGGCTGTGCGTCACGTCATAGAAAGCAAGAAAGAAAAACGAAGAACGGAGAAAGAAAATTGAAGAAGATAATACTGATATCAGTCGGCTGCCTTGGCGTGGGTCTTGGAGCTGTCGGAGCCGTGCTGCCGCTGCTTCCGTCGTTCCCGTTCCTATTACTGGCGGCGGTCTGCTTTGCGAAAAGCTCCGAGCGGCTCGACCGCTGGTTCAGGGGAACAAAGCTCTATAAGAACGACCTCGAGAGCTTCGTAAAAAGAAAAGGAATGACCCGGAAAACCAAGATCAAGGTCATGATCACTGTCACTCTGCTGATGTCCATCGGATTTGCAGTGATGTTCTCGAAGGAGATATACATTCCGTGCATGATCCTCGGCGGAGTGTGGCTGTTCCACATAATATACTTTGCGTTCTTCGTAAAGACGCACCAAGCCGGGAAATCCCCCGACGAATAAAACCGGAGCCGCACAGCAATTGTGCGGCTCCTCAGATTGTTGAAAAATCGAATTTGCCCGCAAAGCGGGCTTTTGAAATCCGTTTTTTGCCCCGGGTTGCCCGGGGC
>CAKSHG010000304.1 GCA_934456315.1 uncultured Oscillospiraceae bacterium
ATACTTTTTCGACAAACAGAAATACCCGGAGTTAAGCCGGGTATTTCTGGCTTTATCAGCCTGGGAAAGATACTTTTGTTGCCGAAAAGCAGAATATTTCTCCGGGCGTGGTGCAAACTACCACTGAAAAGGAGTGATCATCATGCCGATAAAAGTTGAAAATCTCTGCCGGTATTTCCGGGTAGGCGGGAGCACGGTCCGGGCGCTTGACGGAGTTTCCCTGGACATCGCGGATGGCGAATATGTAACAATATGTGGAGCGAGCGGCAGCGGGAAATCCACGCTGATGAACATACTCGGCTGCCTTGACGTACCGACCTCCGGAAGGTACTACCTGGACGGCGAAAACGTGACCGCGCTTGCGGACGACAAGCTTAGTCATATCCGCGGGAACAAGATAGGCTTCGTGTTCCAGAGCTTCAATCTGATACCGTACCTTACCGCGCAGGAGAATGTCGAACTTCCGCTGATGTACCGCGGGGTTCCGCGCAGGCAGCGCCGCGAGGCTGCCCGGGAAGCCCTGGAGCAGGTCGGGCTGCTCAACCGTGCGGGGCACCGTCCCTGTGAAATGAGCGGCGGTCAGCAGCAGCGCACCGCGATAGCCCGTGCCATTGCAGCGCGGCCTTCGATGATACTTGCGGACGAGCCCTGCGGGAATCTCGACAGCCGTTCCGGGCGGGTGGTGTGCGAAATACTTGAGGCGCTGCACATGTGCGGAAAGACCATCGTCATGATAACGCACGATGAAAACACCGCAAAGCATGCAGAGCGGCTTGTGCGTATCGCTGACGGGAAGATAGCATGCGTTTGATTTCCCGCTGAGATGTTCGGAAACTACTCACGCAACTATTAATTATAGTTTATCCACACCTCACAAATAATCAAAACCCGGCACAGATAGATATCTCCCCTGAACGCAGCGCCTCTATGCCGGAATCGGTTTCTATCACCAGCCTGCCGCTGTCGTCTATCTCCAGTGCCTTTCCAGTACGTTCAGCGCCATTCTGCCAAAACGTTACTTCATGCCCGAGGACAACAGAACGGCTGCGGTATTTTTCCAACAGTTCCTGCGACGCAGATCCCCCGGTATAATCCAGAAGCCTGCACGCTATATCCGCGCATAACCGGCTGCGCTCCGCAAATACGCCCACCGAACCAGCAACACCCAACAGCTCCGCCGGGAAATTCTCCGTGCTGATATTAACACCGATCCCGACTACCACGGACTCCGCCATGCCGCTTTCAAAATCGCTCATCGCCTCGGTCAGTATCCCGGCGACCTTTCGCCCGGATACAAATATGTCGTTGACCCACTTTATACCCGCCCGGACTCCGCAGACGTGTTCCAGGCTGTCTGTTATCGCACATGCCGCCGCTATCGTTATCCCAACACAGTCGGAGAGCGGTTTCTGCGGCTTCAGCAGAACGCTCATATAAAGCCCGGTGTTCGCCGGAGAATAGAACGGCTTCCCAAACCGCCCGCGTCCGGCGGTCTGCTCGTCAGCGGCAATGAGCGTTCCGTGCGGAGCACCTCGGAGAGCCGCCGATTTTGCTTCCGTATTAGTCGAGCTTACGCTGTGAAAAACCTCCACGGGTATATCGCGGTACTTTTCCGCAAGGTGCAGCCGGATCCCCTCGGCGGTCAGAACATCGCTGATTTTTTCCAGGCAGTATCCCCGGTTAGTTACCGCCGTTATGCTGTAGCCGTCCTCCTGAAGCTGCTTGACGGCTTTCCATACCGCCGCGCGGGATACCCCCAGGCGGTCCGCAAGCTCCTGACCGGATACGGCGGTCCCGCGGCACTGCTCAAGTATTGCGGCTATCTCGTTTTTTATCGCCATCTTTCTTCCCCCTGTTTTATCTGCTGATTCATATTATATACCATTCTACAGGATTTTTCAAGCTGTGTTTATAAATGCAGATACCCCCGATTTTCATCGGGGGTATCGCTATGCGGTTTATTCAGGAAGGTTATGAAGAAATCTTAATTACTCAACGTCCTGGAGTGCGTCGTATCCGGTTTCGCCGGTACGAACCTTGACTACGTCCTCAACGTCGTATACGAAGATCTTGCCGTCGCCGATGTGACCTGTGTACAGAGCCTGCTTAGCAGTTTCAACTACTGTTTCAACAGGAACCTTGCAGACAACAATCTCGACCTTGATCTTAGGCAGGAGGGTCGTTTCGACCTTAACGCCGCGGTAGAACTCGGTAGCGCCCTTCTGCAT
>CAKSHG010000305.1 GCA_934456315.1 uncultured Oscillospiraceae bacterium
AACATAGGCAGGATAGCCGCGCAGAAGCTAGTTGATATCCTGAACGGCAGGGAGGTTTCTTCTGAAGTGCTGCCGTGGACTTTTATCCAGAAAGAAAGTTCATAAATATTAAAACAGCGCCGGAATTTCCTGTGCTGTTTTTAGAGGTGACCATAAGTAACAGACAACCGGAAAGGTGGAAATACGATGAATTTCAGAAAAATAGCGGCGCTTTCCCTCGCAGCGGCGCTTGCCGCAGCAGTACCCACAAGTGCGGAGGACAGCATGACCATTTCAATAACAGTAGACCCGCAGACCGAGCTTCGCGAAATATCCCCGTACATATACGGCGTGAACAGCGGCGTTGACCTGAGTACCGTCAGCGCGGGAGCATTCCGGCTTGGCGGCAACCGAATGAGCTGCTACAACTGGGAAAACAATATGTCCAACGCTGGCGCGGACTGGTACAATTCCGCAGATATGCACATGGTTCAGGACGTACTCGACGACGGCCTGCGGCAGACCCCCGGCGGAGCCGCGCTGAACGCCGCAATGGACACTTCCGCGCATAACGTGCCGTACAAGCTGCTGACGCTTCAGATGCTCGGATATGTGTCCTCCAGCACGTTCAAGAAACTCGACCTTGTTGACGGCGACTGCACCGCGCCGAACACGGAATACTGGTACAAGGTGGTCAATCGTAAGCCCGGGAAATTCTCAATGGAACCGGATAAAACGGACGACGCGGTGTACACGGACGAATATCTGAACTACCTTATCAATACGCTTGGTAACTCCACCTCCGGCGGCTTCAACGCATACGCGCTCGACAACGAGCCGGGGCTGTGGAACGGAACTCACAAGCTGGCGCACAGCAAGCACGTCACCTGCGATGAGCTTATCAATAAGAGCGTAGATCTTGCTCAGGTCGTTAAGGATATGGACGGCAGCGCGGAGGTGTTCGGTCCGTCGCTGTACGGATATACCGCATACCAGAGCCTTGCCGGCGCTCCCGACTGGGGCGGAAAGCAGAGCGCCGGGAATTACCGCTGGTTCATCGACTACTACCTTGACGAAATGAAAAAGGCGGAGAAATCAGACGGCAGACGTCTGCTGGATGTCCTCGATATCCATTATTACACCGAAGCGAAGGGCGAATGCGGTCAGCGCTCCTGCAGTCATTACGACCGTGACGGCTGTGTAAAGGCGCGGCTGGACAGCGTGCGTTCACTGTTTGAGGAGGGCTACCTTGAAAACAGCTGGATAGCCGACAACGGCGCGGAATTCTTCCCGCTTATCCCGAACATTCAGCAGTCTATCGACCAGTACTACCCCGGAACAAAGCTGGCGTTCACGGAGTACAATTTCGGAGGCGGAGACCACATTTCCGGCGGAGTGTGCCAGGCGGACGTACTCGGAATTTTCGCGGAAAACGGCGTGTACTTTTCATCACTGTGGCCGATCGGTCAGAATCAGTACCAGCTTGCCGCGATAAATATGTTCACGAATTATGACGGCAGAGGAAGCGGCTTCGGAAACACATTAGTCAAAAGCGAAAGCTCCGACCGGAACACGGTTTCCGCATATTCCGCGACCGATGAAAACGGAGATCTGCGCGTTATCCTCACGAACAAATCTCTGCATGAGAAAACCCCGATAAGCCTTACGATAGGCGGCGAAACCGGATACTCCTGCGCGGAGGTCTACGAGCTTTACGGCGACAGCACGGATATCCGCAGCGCAGACCCGGCGGAGCTTGACGGGCGCGTGCTGGAATACTCCCTGAAACCTCTTTCGGTAACTGAGCTTGTTTTCAAGGCTCCGCGGTTGGAACAGCGCCCCGAGGAACAGCCGGATAAAAACGGTTTTCCTGTGATTCCCGCGGCAGTTGGCGCTGGAATCGCTGTTGCTGAGGCTATTGCTGTTGCTCTTATAAAGATAAAGGGTCAAATGCAAAAGTAAATGAAAAAAGAGTAAAGCAGCGGTATAAAAACCATAAAAAAAATTGAAATTGTCAATATAGCTATACACATTTTACTCAAAAAATTTGAGCAACAGTGCAATGGAATAATTATCTGCGGCGATTCTCTGCCAGAGGCATTCCGCCAATGGACGAGCCTATCCGGCGGTTATTCCAATAGGTCACCTCTAAAAACCTTGTTTGAGATAAAATGTGTATAGCACACCGACTGCTTCTTTCAACGAGCGAAATTTCTGATGCGACGGCGTCCATGCCGTCGCCCG
>CAKSHG010000306.1 GCA_934456315.1 uncultured Oscillospiraceae bacterium
TTCTGCATTGTATTTTCTAGATATAGTATATCACAAACCCGCAGATTTTTCAACACTTTCAACACAAAAAGTCAAAAAAATTTGCAAAAGCAAACAGGGAAAGCGCCTGCTATCCCTGTTCTTCTATAGACTCAAATCAGCCCGGAATTATTTACCGCAGCGACCAGCGCCCGTACCGAAGCCACGATGATATCAGTATGGATACCCGCGCCCCAGCTTACGGAGCCGTCCGGCTTGGAGATACCTATATAAGCGGCAGCCTTGGACTTTGAGGACTGCTCCACTGCGTTCTCGGTGTATGTTGCCAGCTGGTAATCTATCCCCAGACCAGTTTTCACTGCGTTGGAAACAGCGTCCAGACGACCGTTGCCGACGCCCTCCAATGTACGCTTCTCACCGCCAACTTCCATAGTTACTGTAGCCTTGATATGCTCGCCCTGGGTATAGTGAGCCTCGATGAACTTCAGCTTTCCCTGCGGCTCGAGATAGTTTTTCTCGAAGATATCGTAGATCTCACTGGGGTGAAGTTCCTTATGCTGATGGTCGGATACGCTCTTGACGGCGTAACCGAAGTGCTCGCGCATCTTGGGCGGCATGATTATGCCGTAGGTCTGCTCCATAAGGAACCCGATACCGCCCTTGCCGCTCTGGCTGTTGATACGGATAACATCGCCCTCGTATTCTCTGCCGATGTCGTGCGGATCGATCGGAATGTAAGGAACGTTCCAGTGCTCGGGGTCCTTTTCCTCGCGCCACTTCATGCCCTTTGCAATAGCGTCCTGGTGAGAGCCGCTGAACGCCGCGAAAACAAGCTGACCGCTGTACGGCATACGCTCGTAAACATGCATTCTGGTGAGCCGCTCGTAGATAGAAGCCAGCTCCGGCAGATTGCTAAGGTCGAGATTAGGCTCAACGCCGTGGGAATACATATTAAGTGCAACCGTAACGATATCAACATTGCCAGTGCGCTCGCCGTTGCCGAACAGCGTACCCTCAACGCGGTCTGCGCCCGCAAGCAGGCCAAGCTCTGTGTCAGCTATTCCGCAGCCGCGGTCGTTGTGCGGGTGGAGGGATATTTCAAGGGAATCCCTGTTGTGGAGCACCTTGCACATATATTCTACCTGCTGGGCGTAAACATGCGGCAGGCTTTCTTCAACGGTAACGGGCAGATTTATGATGACCTTCCAGTCAGGCGTAGGCTTCCAGATGTCGATAACAGCGTTGCAGATCTCGGCAGCGAACTCCGGCTCGGTTCCGGTGAAGCTCTCCGGGGAGTATTCAAAGCGGAAGTTTCCGGGGGTCTTTTCGCGGTATTCGTTGAGGAGCTTTGCACCGGTAACGGCGATGTCGATGATCTCCTGCTTGCTCTTGCGGAAAACCTGCTCGCGCTGTGCAACGGAGGTGGAATTATACAGATGAACTATAGCGTTCTTGCAGCCATCGAGGGCCTCGAAAGTTTTCTTGATGATGTGCTCGCGGCTCTGTGTGAGCACCTGGACAGTGACGTCGTCGGGAATGAGATTCTGCTCGATAAGAGCGCGGCAGAACTCGTATTCAGTTTCAGAAGCAGCCGGGAACCCGATCTCGATCTCCTTGAAACCCACCTCGACCAGCTTCTTGAAGAATTCCAGCTTTTCATCAAGGCTCATCGGAATGATGAGCGCCTGGTTGCCGTCGCGGAGGTCGACGCTGCACCACTTGGGAGCTTTCTCGATGTAGTCCTTTTCAGCCCAGTCCATGCATCTGAACGGCGGCATGAAATATCTTCTTGCGTACTTGCTTGCGTTTGTCATATTTCTTTCCTTTCCGGGCGTAGCCCCGCGCACACGCGCTTATAATACAGCGAACTGTTGAACTGCATTCACCGCAAAATAAAAAGCTCCATCTCAATCAAGAGATGAAGCTTGAAACTCCACGGTACCACTCTCATTGACAGCTGCAAATAACAGCAGACTGTCCGCTCGTACACATCAAACAATGTGCCTCTCGATAACGGGAGAAACCGTAACAGCTTAATTAGTGACCGCAGACTTTCCGCCTGCTGACCGCCCGTTCAGCCGTTCTGCTCAAGGAGGAGCTATGACCCTGCCGCTCTGCCGGCTCGCACCAACCGCCGGTTCTCTGGAAGTGCTCCAGGGCTTTGTTTCCTATCGTCGCATTTCAACATATTCTATTTGTGATTATATCACACATTTCAGCCTTTGTCAATAGCTTACA
>CAKSHG010000307.1 GCA_934456315.1 uncultured Oscillospiraceae bacterium
TGGAATCCTCCCGGTCAAGCACCGCAGCGGCGTCCGAGATGTTTTCAGTGAAGAATCGCGGATATCTCCAGCGTTCCATTTTAAGCTCCAGTTCTGACATTGTATCTCCTTTTAATTCCAGCCGTATTCTCCGTTGCCGCCGAAAAGCCGCTCCACATTGCGGCGGAGCAGCTCGTTCTCCGGCTTTGTGAGCTGCGGGTCAGCCGACAGTATTTCAGCCGAAACCCGGTCCGCTTCGGTCAGCAGACCCGCGTCGTCCGCAATATCAGCGACCTTCAGCGGCGGCAGACCGTGCTGCTCCCTGCCGAAAAAGTTTCCCGGACCGCGCAGCTCAAGGTCCTCCTGCGCTATCTCAAAGCCGTTCGTGGTGCGCACCATCGCGTCCATTCGCGCCCTGGTGTAGTCGCTGCGGCTGTCGGTCATCAGCACGCAGAAGCTCTGCTCGCTCCCGCGCCCGACGCGCCCGCGCAGCTGATGAAGCTGCGACAGCCCAAACTGCTCCGCATTCTCGATGAGTATCACCACCGCATTCGGGACGTCTATCCCGACCTCGATAACGGTAGTCGAAACCAGCAGCTTGAGCTTACCGGACTTGAAATCCGACATCACCTGCTCTTTTTCCGACTGCTTCAGCTTGCCGTAGAGCAATCCAGTCGGGATATCCCGGAAATCTCCGTTAACGAGCCGGTCGTAATACTCTATCGCGCTTGCCTTTTCGCTCTTGCCCTCGGCGGATTCCACCAGCGGGCAGACGATGTACGCCTGACGTCCGGCGGCGATGTGCTTCTTTATAAAGTTGTACACTCTCTGACGGAAGCTGCCGTCAACTGCGTAGGTCTTTACCGGAAGTCTGCCCTTTGGCATTTCGCCGATAACGGAAACGTCCAGGTCGCCGTAGACTATCAGCGCCAGCGTGCGCGGTATCGGCGTTGCCGACATCGCCAGGATATGCGGCGCTTTTCCCTTTTCGGCAAGGGTGCTGCGCTGCGCGACTCCAAAACGGTGCTGCTCATCGACTATCACCAGCCCCGCCGAACTCATTGCGGAGGTTTTCTGGATAAGCGCCTGCGTGCCTATAAGCACGTCAATTTCCCCAGCTTCCGCGCGGCGGCGGACGTCGTTCTTCTCCTTGACGGAAAGGCTGCCGGAAAGCAGCTCCACACGAACTCCAAGCCCGGAGAGCATTTCCGAAAAGGTCTTGTAATGCTGCTGCGCCAGTACCTCGGTCGGAGCCATCACCATCGTCCCGTGACCGTTCAGGAATGCGAAATACGCCGCCGCAGCCGCGACCAGCGTCTTACCGCTGCCGACATCGCCCTGCACCAGCCGGTTCATCGGGAATTCCCGCTGCATGTCCGCGATGCAGTCCCGTATCGCGTTCTTCTGCGCGTTGGTCGGCTCGAACGGAAGCGACTTCCACAGCCCGGACATATCCACGGACTTCATGACCGCTCCGGTATGTTCCCTGCCGCGGCGCTTCATCATGGAAAGCCCCAGCTTCAGCGTCAGCAGTTCCTCGAGCACCAGACGGCGGCGCGCCTCGGTGTACTCCTCCCGGTTATGCGGGAAATGTATCTGCCTGACCGCAGTCTGCCGGGAGATCAGTCCCAGCCTTTCGATAAGCGGCTGCGGCAGGCTCTCCGTGACCGTTATCTGCTGCAAAGCCGTTTTAACGTTTGCCGACACCATGTTGTTGGAAAGCCCGGCGGTAAGCGGATACTTCGGCATGAGCACGCTTTCGCTGACGTCCACGAACAGCGGAGTGCTGACCTGCTTTCGCACCTCGTCGCCGGTTATCTTTCCGTAGAAAATGTACTCTTTCCCGGTTTCGAGCTTGCTGAACGTGTATTTCGTGTTGAAGAACACCGCCGTGATGTTCCCGGTGCCGTCCGACAGCTCCGCCTTGTACAGAGCCATTCTCGCGTATTCATTGAACGGCGACTTCTTGCTGCGCACAAAAGCGCGAAAGGCGCATACCTCGCCGATGTGCGCCTGTGCAACTGTTACCGGAGCGGTGAGGTCGACATAGTCCCGCGGATACAGCTCGATGAGCTGCTCCGCAGTTTCAATGCCGAGCTTCTTATACAATTCCGCTCGTTTGGGACCTACGCCCTTGAGATAGGTGATATCCATTTATTCAACAGAAATGATGTAGTAATATACCGGCTGACCGCCGTTTACAAGGTTGATATCGATATTATC
>CAKSHG010000308.1 GCA_934456315.1 uncultured Oscillospiraceae bacterium
CGGCGTACATTGCGGACTGCTACCTTGCTTTCCTCGCAGATCTTGCTTACCTGCTTGCAGAGTTCCTTTCTGCGGTCCTCTGTGAGCTGCGGGAATGCGATACGCAGTACTCTGCCGTCGTTTGTGGGGTTGATGCCGAGGTCGCTTGCCTGGATCGCCTTTTCAATGGATTTCAGCGTGGAAGCGTCGAACGGCTGGACAACAAGTATTCTTGCCTCGGAAACGGAAATGGAAGCCATCTGGTTTACCGGAGTCGGGCAGCCGTAGTAGTCAACGGTTATCCTGTCAAGCACGCTCGGGTTTGCTCTGCCTGCACGGATCGTTGCAAGCTCGCTCTCAAGTGCGTTCACGCACTTGCCCATCTTTTCCTTGGTAAGGTCGAGTATCTCTTTCATAGTGGAACCTCTTTCGTGATATTACTGGGGCTTGTGTTTGGTGACGAGCGTTCCGACAGTCTTGCCCATTACTGCGTCATAGATGTTGTCGGGACGGCTAAGATCGAATACGATTATCGGAATGTTGTTTTCGGTGCAGATGGCTGCCGCAGCGCTGTCCATTACCTGGAGCTTCTTTACGAGTATGTCATGATGTGTGATGACATCGTACTTCACTGCGTCAGGGAACTTCTTGGGATCCTTGTCGTAAATTCCGTCTACCATGGTAGCCTTCAGCAGGATATCTGCATTGAGCTCTGCCGCACGAAGCGAAGCGGCGCTGTCCGTTGAGAAGAACGGATTACCTGTGCCGCAGCCGAAAATAACGACCCTGCCCTTTTCAAGGTGACGGATAGCCTTGCCGAGAATGAACGGCTCCGCTACCTGCTGCATGGTGATAGCGGTCTGAACTCTGACCGCGCAGCCCTGCTTCTCGAGTACGTCTGCAACGGCGAGAGCGTTCATTGCTGTCGCGAGCATTCCGATGTGGTCTGCGCGCGCTCTGTCCATGCCCTCGGAGCTGCGTCCGCGCCAGAAATTACCGCCGCCAACGACAATACCGATCTCTGCGCCTGCGTCTACGCACTTCTTTATGCTCTTGCAGATGTTTTCAATGGTGGGGATATCAAGCCCGCTGCCCTTATCTCCTGAAAGCGCTTCGCCGCTGAGCTTCAGCAGTACCCGCTTATACTTAGGAGTTCCTGATTCCATAAATTTTGCCTCCAATTAGATGTGTTATGCGATGATTGCTGAATCAATAATCCAGAACGCGGATCCTGCCGAGAAGGTCAGCACTGTCGGAAACCTTTGCGATAGCGTCAGTGGTAGCCTTTTCAGTCATGACTCCGGTCACGAATGCAAGCTCGTTTTCAGGCTGGTTCTTTCTGGAGAGGTATGTCACATCGCCGAAAAGCGCCTTTACGACAGCCTTTGTCACATCCACGTTCTTGGAGGTGAGTCTGATATAGCTTGCGCATGTGAAGTCGCTGAAGTCCTTGATGAAGTCCTGCGCGCTGTCAGCCCATGTGAGGGATCTGCTTGTGCCGGAGTGCTTTACTGCGGAAACGATATCGGCAACTACTGCGCTCGCAGTCGGGAGCTTGCCGGCGCCCTTTCCGTAGAAAACAACATCGCCGGTAGCGTCGCCGCGGACCAGGATAGCGTTGAATACGTCGTTTACGCCTGCGAGCTGGCTCTCGTCCTTGATAACAGCCGGGAATACGCCGATCGAGATCTTGCCGGCTTCCTCGCGCTTTGCGCAGCCGATAAGCTTGATCTTGCAGTCAGCGCTGTCGCAGTACTCGACGTCCTCAAGAGTGATCTTGGTGATGCCCTCGGTATGTACGCTCTCGGGGTAAACATGCTTTCCGAATGCAAGGGAAGCAAGGATACAGATCTTGCGGCATGCGTCGTGACCGTCAACATCTGCGGAGGGGTTGCGCTCTGCGTAGCCGAGCTCCTGCGCGATCTTGAGGGCCTTTTCGAAATCCATGCCGTCGCGGATCATTTTTGTCAGAATGAAGTTCGTGGTGCCGTTCAGGATTCCGGCGATCTCGTCGATCTCGTTTGCGGAAAGGCACGCATGAAGCGGCTTGATGATGGGGATACCGCCGCCTACGCTCGCTTCAAAGAAGAAGTTTACGTTCTTTTCCTTTGCAATTGCAAGAAGCTTTTGTGTGTCGAAATTAAAATATGTCGCCTCCCAGTTATTTATCAGGATCGGACGCTTGCGATGATTATATGGACTGCGAATCATGTG
>CAKSHG010000309.1 GCA_934456315.1 uncultured Oscillospiraceae bacterium
TTGAATACGAATCTCGCTGCGTCTATCGGAACTTCGTCCAGCAGCGTGGTCAGCGTGATAGCCTTGCCGGAGCGCTTGCTAAGCTTGCAGGGCTTTCCGTCGCGGATAAGCATTACCATCTGCATGATAACTACGTCAAGGCGCTTGTCATCAATTCCGAGAGCGGAAAGCGCGATGCGCATGCGCTGTACATAGCCGTGATGGTCTGCGCCGAGGACGTTTATCGCCTTGTCGTAGGCGCGGGTGATGAGCTTGTCATAGTGGTACGCGATATCCGGCACGATGTAGGTCGGGAAGCCGTTGGAGCGAACCAGTACGAAATCCTGGTCGCCGCCGAAATCGGTAGCCTTCAGCCAGAGCGCGCCGTCCTTTTCGTAGGTGTGACCGCCCTCCTTGAGCTTCTCGATGACAGCCTTTACGGCGCCGTTGTTGTGAAGGGTGCTCTCCTTGAACCAGTTGTCGTACTTTATGCGGTACTTCAGCAGGTCCTCCTCAAGGCGCTTCTCGTTGAGCGGCAGGGCGTAGTCTACCAGAGCCTTGCGGCGCTCCTCCTCCGGCTTCTCGGAAAGCGCCTTTCCGCCGTGGAGGTCGTAGTAGTTCTTGGCATGCTCGATTATATCCATGCCGAGGTACACGTCGGACGGCATAGTGAACGGGAAATTCTTCTGCTCCTCCGGGATATTTCCGTCCTCGTCCGGCGTGGAAGTCTGGTCGTAGATGGTCTTGGTGAGCTTTTCCATGTCGGAGCCGCACTCCGCGATGACCTGCTGACCCGCCTCGCTGCAAAGCTGGAGGTAACGCAGGTCGAGGGACTTGCCGAACTTTGCGACCTGGTTTCCGGCGTCGTTGATGTAGAATTCACGGCTGACCTCGTAGCCCGCCTCCTGGAGCAGCGAGGAAAGGCTGTCGCCGATGGCTCCGCCGCGGGCGTTGCCGATGTGCATGGGTCCGGTGGGGTTCGCGGAAACGAACTCTACCAGCACGCGCCTGCCCCTGCCGAGGTCAGTCCTGCCGTAGTCCGCGCCCAGCTCCACGGCGTTCCTTACGACATCGGCGAACCATGTTCCGCCGATGAAGAAATTCAGGAACCCGGGTCCGGCTACCTCGATCTTGCTGAAATCCGTGCCGTCGAGCACCGCCGCGTCGGCAATGAGCTGCGCGATGGCGCGGGGATTGCTCTTGAGCGCCTTAGCGGATACCAGAGCGGTGTTGGCGGAAAAGTCGCCGTGGCTGTTGTCCGCCGGGATAGTCACCTGGAAAGGCGGCAGCGGCTCTGCGGGTATCTTTCCCTCGCCGACGAGCCTGCCGAGCGCGCCCATTATCACTTCCTTGACCTGTGCCTTTGCTTCTTCTACTGCGTTGTACATTCTGTTGTTCTCCTCTTAGTCGTTGTGGGGTTTTACGTTTATCGTTATCTCATTCTCGAGCATAAGTCCTGCGTTGACGTCTATCGTGTACCTGACGTACAGCTCGCCGCCGCCGGAGGTCATCGCGTTCCTCATCGCGACGGTGGAAATGCCTATCATGCAGTCGCCGTATTCCGTGCCGTACTGGCAGAAATGCCGCTTGCCGTTCTCGAACACTAGGCTGGAAAACGCCTTGCCGGTGCGGGTCATGGTGACTGTGTCGTCCTGCTGACCTATCCGCAGCTGGACGTGGCTTCCGGCGTAGCCCGTGGCTTCGCTCTCGTCGTAGTCGATGAAGAAGCTGCCGCCGTGCTCCCGGAACTCTCCCCGGGTGAACAGCTCGGAGCTGTCGGTATTGCCGTCTGCGGTCTGCTTTAGTATGAGCTTTATCTTTGCATTGTCTGCCAATTTTATCACTCCAGCCTTAGTTTTCAGAATTTTTCTCCACTGCAAGCTCGATGAGCCTGTCGAGCAGGTCGCCGTACTCTATCCCCATGTTCGCCATGAGCTTCGGATACATGCTTATAGGCGTGAATCCGGGGATAGTGTTTATCTCGTTGAGCACCAGTCCGTTCTCCGTCGCGAAGAAATCCACGCGGGAGAATCCGCTGCACCCCATTGCGATGAACGCTTTCTTTGCGGTCGCGCGAAGCTCCTCGGTCATCTCCGGGGATATCTTCGCCGGGATATCCAGAATGGAGGTGCCCAGCTTGTATTTCGCGTCGTAGTCGTAGAACTCCTCCGCGGGGGTTATCTGCCCGGGAATGGAGGCGATGAGGTC
>CAKSHG010000310.1 GCA_934456315.1 uncultured Oscillospiraceae bacterium
GTGGGTTTTGTTTTTTCACAATTACATTATACCACAAAAAAGGCTGCTTCCTTGTTTTTTTCGGGATGCAGCCTTTTCTTTTGTTTTTTTACAGCGCCATTTACTATTAAGATTTGATTTGCTTAAACGGAAGCGGCGGCGCTGTTTCTTTCGGTTACGAACTTAACGAATTCGTCCTGTGGTATCGGCTTGGAGTAGTAGTAGCCCTGAATGAAGTCGCAGTGCAGCTCTGAGAATTTCCTGACCATATCCTTGGTTTCAATTCCCTCGACCACGATCTCCATGTTGAGGTCCTTGATCATTTTCACTGTATTCTGGAGGATAGTCCACATCTTGCTGCTCTGGCTGTTCACAAAGGATTTGTCGAGCTTCACTATCTTGAGCGGAAGAGCTGCGATGCGGTACATGTTGGAATAGCCCGTGCCATAGTCGTCAAGCGAGAATGCTATGCCCGCCTTGCTTAGGTCGTTGAGGTTTTCAGACATGACGCTCTGATCGTAGCTTGCAGCGGTTTCAGTGATCTCAAGGTTTATCTGCTCCGGAGAAACTCCGTATTTCTTCATTATTCCGAGTATCTTTTCTGAAAGACCGTGCTGCATGCACTGTGAAACGGAGAGGTTCACTTCAATATAGCTTATGCCGAGCTTGTGGAATTCCTCGCTGCCGATGAACTTGCAGACCTCCTCAAGCACGAATTCGCCGATCTTGTGGATCGCTCCGCTCTTTTCAGCGGCGGGAATGAAAATCTCAGGCGAAACGAATCCCTCTTTTTCGTCGATGAGCCTCAGCAGAGCCTCTGCGGATACGAACCGCTTTTCCTCAATGGAATATATCGGCTGATAATAGACGTGGAATCCGTGGTTTGCGAAGGCGTTGTCGATAATGCTGTCTATTCCGGTCAACAGGGACATTACCTTTCTTATGTTGTCGCTGTCGGCGTGTATTACTTCGCCGTTGTACGGCAGCTTTGTGCTGAATTCCGCCCCGTATGCCATAAGCGACTTGAAATCCCTGATATCCTCGGGACAGCGCGCGGTACATACATACGCAACAAGGTTGAGGTCAAACTGGTTTAATTTGATATTATTTTTCAGTTCGGCATTAATTAGCTCTGCAGTTTTTTTCATGGAATCTCTGTAGAAGCTGTTGATTGCTATGCGGAAACGTCCGCGGTCGAGGTAGTAAACCTGACCGTGCGCTTTTGACGCCTTGTTTGCATTGGTGATCATCCTGCCTACGTTTTTGAGCAGGTCGTTCGTCTGGTCGTAGTCTACGATATTCTGTATAGTTTCAAAGTTTGAGATGTTGACCATGACCAGCGAAACCGGAGTTTCAGTCACGAAGTATTTCTTCATGTCCTCAGCGTAGGCGCTGTAATTCCGCAGCCCGGTGAAGGAGTCAACGTTCTCCTCCGGTCTCTGGATAAGCACTGCGATGAGCAGTATCCCGACTGCCCCGGTGAACGCAGTCACGCAGATATCAGGGAACAGCGGGATAATTATTCCGGCGATTCCTGCCAGAGGAATCTGGCACATAAGGCAGATTATTTTCGGAAGCGAGAAAAGCTTGCGGTAGAATATCACATAGCAAAGTGCGATAATTATGTAGACCCCTGCTGCGGCGTAGGTCGCGAAAGACGCCGGCATGATAGTGTAGACTCCGTCTGGGTAGTCTACCACGATTCCGGTGAAGATGTTGTAAATCATCAGTGAGATGTCAGCTGCAAAGGGAAGTGCCAGAACCACCCAGAGCGGTTTATGTCGGCGAATTTTGTGCCAGACGCTGGTCAGACTTATCACATACATAAGGAAGCACGGCGTTGTCATATTATAGACGATCATCTGCACCGAGTGTGCAAAGCGCCTTAGCATGAAATCGGCAATTTCTAGGTTATCAAGGATATCAGCCCATATTTCAAGACCGCAGCTAAGCAGAGAAATGGATACCAGCAGCAGAAAGAACTGGTTCGCCGCTCCTTTGGTCATTCGGCGGGTAAGCTGTGATATCAGCGAGATAACAAGTATTATCAGCGCGGCGATATCCAAATAAATAATCCGTTCTGTCATTTTTATCACCTTTTCTAGAATATATATCAATTTTTCTATATTTGATTATAGCATGGTTCAAATTTTTTTGCAACACTTTTACAATGATGCGGAAGGAAATTTGTTAA
>CAKSHG010000311.1 GCA_934456315.1 uncultured Oscillospiraceae bacterium
TACTGCTACAAGCCCGACCACATTCCCGGCGAAGTGCTGTACAAGAGAATGAGCATGGCTCTGCGCAACTGCGGACGCGATATCATGTTCTCCGCCTGCAACTGGGGCAACGACAACGTATACAAGTGGATAAGGGAATCCGGCGCGCACCTGTTCCGCTCCACCGGAGATATCCAGGATAACTGGGAGTCCATCAAGCGCCTGGCGCTTTCTCAGATAGGCAGCGAGTGCTACGGCGGCAACTTCTGCCACAACGATATAGACATGCTGGTCGTAGGTATGCACGGCGGCAGCAACAACGAGTGGATAAACTCCACCGAGCAGGGCGTGAACGTCATCGCTGACAGCGGCGAAACAATGCCGAAGCTTGGCGGCTGCACCGACGAGGAGTACCGCACACACTTCAGCCTGTGGGCTATCATGAATTCTCCGCTGATGATCGGCTGCGATATCCGCCACATGACCCCTGCAACCAAGGAGATACTCACAAACAAGGACGTCATCGCTATCAATCAGGACATCGAGTGCCGCGGTCCGTACTGCATAAAGCAGTGGAACAACCCGGACAACGTATTCTCCCTCGTTAAGCCGCTGGCAAACGGCGATTACGCTATCGGCATGTTCAACTTCGGCGACCGTGCAGGCGAGATGAGTCTTCAGTTCTGGGATATCGGACTTCCGGCGGCTTCCGGACGCGGACTTTCCGTATACGACTGCTGGAAGCACGAGGAGCTTGGCACATTCACCGAGCGTTTCGTTACTACAGTTGAGCCTCACGGCTGCGTAGTTCTCCGCGCTAAGGTAGTTAAGGTCTGACAGAGTGTGAGCAATTATTCTACCTGCAAGAAATGCGGCGCTAAGCTGGGGTCCGATGATATCGCGATACATCAGAAGCTGGTATCCCGGAACGACACCGAGTTTTTCTGTATAGACTGCCTTGCGGAGTACTACAGAACTACCCGGGAGGTTATTCAGCAGCGCATTGATTACTACAGAAAAAGCGGTAAATGTACATTATTCAGATAAGGTAACAAATTATGAAGAAATTTCTTTCAGTAATGCTTGCAGCGGCTACGGCGCTGAGCCTGACCGCGTGCAACAATTCCAGCACTTCATCTTCCGACAGCTCAGCGGCGGAAAGCTCAAATCCTGCGGATACGGACGCGGCGGTTTCCACTGCGGACGCGCAGGCGCCGTCAGACGGCAGCAGCGGACAGCTCCTTTCCAATCCCATCGCGCTCAACAGCGAGGGCGACATAGATATGGACGTTGCGCTTGCACACGAAACGGATTATGAAGCGATGAAGGCGTATTTTGAATCCAGGGAAGTAGATCCGACTATGCCGGTATCCGAGAACGCCCGCACCAACGAAAAGACCATGGAGGTATGGAATTATCTCCGCGAGGTCTATGGAAATCAGGTCCTCACCTGCCAGCAGATGATGGGCAACGAGTGCTATGAGGATCTGGTGTTCTACAATGCGACTGGCGACCTTACCGCAATGAAGGGATACGACTTCATCTTCTGCACCGGAAGCTACCACAGCGACGACATGATAGACGAGGCGATCGAGTGGTCGAAGGAATCCGGCGGTCTGTGCGCATTCACATGGCACTGGAACGTTCCCAAGGATATCGACAATCCCGAGGGCGGCTACGCATTCTACACCGATGAGATAACGAACTTCAACCAGGTGAACGCAGTCACGCCGGGAACCAAGGAATACGAAACCGTTATCCACGATATCGACCTCATCGCGACCAAGATCCAGCGTATGGAGAGTGAGGGCGTGACTATCCTGTTCCGTCCGCTTCACGAGGCGAGCGGCGCGTGGTTCTGGTGGGGACTCCAGGGCAGGGACAGCGCCACCAACGAGGTGTTCCAGAAGCTGTGGTACATGCTCTACGACCGACTTGAGAACTACCACAAGCTGACCAATATCATCTGGGTATGGAATGGTCAGAACCCGCATACCGCTATCCACCCGAACGCATTCGATATCGAGGGCATTGACCGCTACTACGATCAGGAGGACAACTCCGCTGACGCGCTTTCCGCATATTATGCGAAGTGCTACGGCGAGCTCCAGGGCTACGACAAGTATTGCGCAGAGCTTGCAGGCATGGAATCCACCGGCAAGATGATGGC
>CAKSHG010000312.1 GCA_934456315.1 uncultured Oscillospiraceae bacterium
TCCGTAGCTCAGTCGGTAGTAGCACCTGACTGTTAATCAGGGTGTCACTGGTTCAAGTCCAGTCGGGGGAGCCAAAATCATTAGCACCTATACAGGGTTCTGTATAGGTGCTTTTTTCAAACCACAAACAAAAAGAAGCGAATGCACTCTGCATTTTATACTATTTAGTATGCCGATTTGACGCGATCGTTTGGTTATAGATATCTGGAGGTTTTATGGGACGCTTTTTTTCCAATGTACAGATCAAATACGACGAAAGCCGTGCGACGTTCATAAACTCGTTCTCTGATTTGATGAAAAAACGCGGGCTGAATTAGATTTGTTACGGAAAGGCGTGAAGAAATAAAGAAAAAACAATATGAGATTTACATGAATCCCGAACTGCAACAAAGCGCGTCGGCAGAATTGGAACGCCTGAAGGAAGAAAAAAGCAAAAGTTGAGCACATTTGGATTTGTTTTCTGAACTTGAACAGATGACTTTAGTGAGTCCGTTTCTGCAAACCTAAAATTGCTTTGGCGATTTTCGACGACCCCAATAAATCCTAAAAGAGAATAAACCGTATGGTTTGCCGCTGAAATAAAAAAGCTCAAAATCCGATGGATTGTCATCAGATTTTGAGCTTTTCTTGTATTAGTGAACGCTGAATATAACAATCAAACCTTGCAGTAAAGCACTGCGTAATCAAACGGAGATACATGTACCTTTCCGTCTGCTATGCCCTTACCGTAGCGGTCGAATGCCGGTATGAAATCGTAGAACATATCCGTCTTGTCGTTGACGATATCGAATGTTCTGCCGCGGGTGCTCTTGTTGAGGTAGATTATCGCCGCTTCTCGGGTTATCTTGTCGTAGCGCGCGAATACGCACACGTTGTCGTCCACCTCGATAAACATCATATGCCCCTGCTCGAATGCGTGCGTACCCTTGCGGATAACGCCGAGCTGGCGCGTGAATTCGATCAGGTCGAGGTTCTCACGTCCCCAGGGGTAGCAGCGTCGGTTGAACGGGTCGCGGTAGCCCTCCATTCCTGCTTCGTCGCCGTAGTACACGGACGGGATCCCGGGCAGGAAGAACTGAAGAACCATCGCGCACTTCATCAGCGAGATGCCGTACATGTACTGCTGACCGTCTAGGTAACGCTCCGCCTGCCAGTCCTTGCCGTTCCAGCCTATTTCATCGCCTGCAAGGCGGGTCAGTGCACGTTCGGTGTCATGGGTGGAAAGGAAGTTCATCAGCATGTCGATGGCGGGCTTGGGATAGTGATCAAGAATGGTCATTATGCTGTCGGTGAATGCCTTTGCGTCGGCGTACTTAACGTAATTCAGGATTGCTTCCTTGAACGGATAGTTCATAACGCTGTCCAGCTGACCGCCGTTGAGGTAACGTCTGCGGACGCCGTAGCTTTCCTTGTTGGAAGCGTCCTCCCATACCTCGCCGTATACTATCTTGTCGCCACCTTTTGCCTTGACCGCCTTGTTGATGTTGTCGAGGAATTCGTCCGGCAGCTCGTCTGCAACGTCAAGTCGCCAGCCCTGCGCACCGAGGTCTATCCATTTCTGAAGTATGCCGTCCTTGCCGCAGATGTAGTTGGTGTACTCGGGGTTGTTCTCGTTGACATTCGGGAGGGTGGTTATACCCCACCAGCTTTCGTACTTATCCGGGTAGCCCGTGAAGCTGTACCACGGGAAATAGGGGCTGTTGCGGTCGCGGTATGCGCCGGTATGGTCGCCGTACCTTCCGAACTTGTTGAAGTAGATGGAATCCGCGCCGGTATGAGAGAATACGCCGTCAAGGATAACGCTTATGCCCATTTCCTTAGCCTTTGCGCACAGCTCCTTGAAGTCCTCCTCCGTGCCGAGCAGCGGGTCTATCTTTTCGTAATTCGCCGTGTTGTAGCGGTGGTTCTCGTGAGCCTCGAATATAGGGTTAAGGTAGATAACGGTAGTTCCCAGGCTCTTGATGTAGGGGAGCTTCTCAATGATACCCTGAAGATCGCCGCCGAAGTAGTCGTTGTTGCGGACTATGCCCTTTTCGTCCGGCTTGTAGTATGGCGTAGCGTACCAGTCATCGCGCATGATACGGCCGGTCGGGACGTTTTCGTGCGGCTTTCCGCTCTTGCAGAAGCG
>CAKSHG010000313.1 GCA_934456315.1 uncultured Oscillospiraceae bacterium
AGCTGGAAGTTCACGATAGAAAAGGCTGGGGCTGAAACGCTTCCCGATACCGGAGTTTCGTACAGGTGGTCAACCGACAGGGATATAACGGTGAGCGTTGCAGGACTTCCTGAGAATATGGGGCAGGTAACCGTGGTCAGAACTAAAAAGGACGGGACGATAAGCGCGGGAATTATCCCGGGTTCCTGCTATTCTGACGGAAAATTCACTTTCCACCTTGGTCCGAACACCGCTGACGATATAGGCAAGACAGGCTCGTTCACAGTCACGCTTGCTGCGGATAATTATGAGAGCGTTACATTTACAGTTAAGATCACCCTGACCGACAAGGATAACCAGGACGCGCCCGATCCCGCTGCGTTCGACGTAGTATTCACCAACGACGGAAGCGAACTTACAGCGGCGATAAAGACCGGGCTTAAGGGCGTTGAATACAGTTTTGACGGCAAGACATGGAGCAACGTAAACACCACTGCAGCTGCTCATCTTAAGGACGTTACCGCATATCTCCGCTACAAGGAAACTGACGAACTGAACGCCAGCGAGGCTGTTTTCAAGACGGTAAATTCGGGACATGGCAAGCTCGTTCACCATACAGCCGTGCAGGCTACCTGCCAGAATACCGGCAATGTCGAGTACTGGGAGTGTGAAACCTGCGCAAAGTATTACAGCGACGAGGCTGCAGCGGCGGAGATCTCTCCTGCGGACGTGATCATTGCAAAGACCGACCACAAGTGGTCGGTAAAGTACACATACGACAAGAACGGTCACTGGCACAAGTGCGAATACTGCGACGCCGTGACCGGAACGGAGAGCCATGTTTCAAGCGGCGAAGCTACCGCCACAGAGGCGGAGTACTGTACGGTGTGCGGGTACGTTATAACTCCGGTAAAGAGCAACGGAAGCTCGGGTGGAAGTTCAGGCGGAAGCTCGGGTGGAAGCTCCGGCGGCCATGTAAGCGGCGGAACGCACAACAGGGATAACAGAACGAATCCCACGATAAACGGCGAACAGAAAACCTGGGCGAACATTGCCTCAGACCTTGGCAGACAGAACGGCGGCAGTGCGCCTATTGCTCTGAACGGCGAAACCACAGTTCCCGCGGAGGTCATTAAGGCAATCGCGGACAGGAAGATAAAGGTCGAGTTCGCTTACGACAGCACAAAGAGCTGGCTTATTGACGGCGCGAAGATAACAACTGTATCCGCAGCCGATCTCTCGCTGTTTCCCGGTTCTGTTGACACTAGCTCGCTGCGCGGGGTATCGGGCGGCAAATACAGGATAAGCGCTGATATTCCTGCCGAGATCAGGTTTACGTTTCTGAAGCGGTATGCAGGCGAGTTCGCGAATGTCTATAAGCTGGTAGACGGCAAGCTCGTATTCCAGACCTGCGTAAAGCTTGCAGAGGACGGCACTGCCGTTATTCCGGGCATGAGCGCTCCGGGTGAATACGCGGTAATGGTATGCAGATACAGCGACAGGCAGGGCGACTTTGACAACAACGGCATTCTTGACATTTACGACGCGGTTGCGCTGCTGCGCTATTCAGTAGGGCTTGATTCGGGCGAAAGCCTCCAGCTCATTGACCTCAACGGTGATGGACAGGTCAACTGTGCCGACGCCAGTACGGTACTCAGATGGCTTGTCGGGCTGAGCGCATGATCCGCTGACGAAAACAGAACAAAATGATGGGCGCACGGTGACGTGCGCCCATTTGCTTAAGGCATTAAGCATAACGGAATTTGCAAGGCGCTGTCAAAAGAGCTTTGCAGACCGTCATAAGGATGATATTGTCAATATGGCTTTACACATTTTCACTCAAAAAATTTTGAGCAGCAGTGCAATGGAATAAATGTCCACTACGCCGCGTGGATATTTATTTCATTAAATTTACGCCGGAGCAGAGCAAAAGAAAAAATCCGTTCTGCGACCATTTCGCAGAGGCTTCCTGCGAGTTGTCAGTCAGGAATTATTTTGACATTCGGGACGATAAAAAGAATCCGTATTACATTGACGGCGACGATGAAATTTACCGCCTGCTGACCGAGGGAATACCCGCGCTTTCAGAGAAAATGGAGATATACACGACCGACCGTTTCAGCAGAAAAGCAGTAATACGTCCTG
>CAKSHG010000314.1 GCA_934456315.1 uncultured Oscillospiraceae bacterium
ACCAGATGATTCACCACAGAAAGGTAGTGTATTATGGCTAATCAGCAGATGTCCCCTGAACAGATGAAGGCATTCAACAAGGTCCTCGAGGACAGGATCACCGAAGCCAATCAGGACAAGACCAAGACAAAGTGGAAGTCCGTGCTCCCCGACCTCATGGCAGCTGACGTATTCGCAGTTGCTGCCATCGGCAACCAGACCGACTCCAACGGAAACCGCCTGCTCAACGTTATGATGATGACCAACAAGGAGGGTCAGCAGGTTATCCCGTTCTTCACCTCCCCGAACCGTATGGCTGTGCTCGCAACACCCGAGCACAAGACATTCAACTGCATGAAGGTGAACACCGTGCGCCTGTTTGAGGCTATCAAGGGCAGGACAGCAGTCCTGAACCCCGGCTCCCCCTGCGGCAGAGTATTCACTCCGTTTGAGATGAACCTGCTCGTTATGGAAAACAAGGACAAGATCCCGGCTAAGCCTGCGGCTCCTGCCAACACGGTAGCTCCCACTGATTCACTCGTTGAAGAATAAATCACAATAAGCACTTTGACCTCCCGGAATTACGGGAGGTCATTTTTTTTATCCGGATAAAACAAAAACTCCCGGGTGATATCACCCAGGAGTTCTGTTCTAATAGCAATTAAGCCTCAGAGGGAGCGCCTACAGGGCAGGTGCCAGCGCAAGCGCCGCAGCTAACGCAGGTGTCAGCGTCGATAACGTACTTGCCGTCACCCTCGGAAATTGCATTTACGGGACATCCCTCAGCGCAAGCGCCGCAAGCGATGCAATCGTCAGAAATTACGTATGCCATGTTGATTTACCTCCAAATAAGTATTGTTCCGGCTACAGCCGATGAACGACGCGGCAGCGTACTCACAGCTGCCGTCTGTCTTTATTATATTGTAACATATTTTCAGAAAAAGTCAAGTGCTTTCCAAAAATTTTCACATGTTTTTCGTCTGCAAAGCTAGTCGTAGTGCGGGGTTAGGGACAATTAACGTTAACCGCACTCAACTTATTCAGTTAGTCAAAACTAATACGATTTACCCAATCAGATGATATAACCAGCCCCGGGCTGTATATCCCGGGGCTGGCTTTTTACTTGTCCTCAAGTGCCTTGAGTGCCTTTATTTCGTCCTTGCTGACCTGAACTCTGCCGTCCTTGAGCAGCTTTACCTCTGTTTTATTGACCGCTATCGGCGCGTCCGGATTCTTGTCGAGCTGTACCTTGAGTATTCCGGTGAGCAGGTTGGTTTCGCATACTCTGCCCCTGCCCTCGGCGGTTTCAACGTATGCTCCGACCTTGGGCGTTGTGCGCAGGAATTCTTCATAGCAGTTCTGCTCGTATTTCAGGCAGCACATCAGCCTGCCGCAGGTGCCGGAGATCTTCGTGGGATTAAGCGACAGCGACTGCTCCTTTGCCATCTTGATGGACACCGGCTGGAATTCGCCCAGGAAGCTAGAGCAGCAGAACGGTCTGCCGCAGATACCAAGTCCGCCGAGCATCTTTGCCTCGTCACGGACGCCTATCTGACGCAACTCGATCCTGGTGCGGTAAACGGACGCGAGATCCTTTACAAGATCCCTGAAATCGACTCTGCCGTCAGATGTGAAGTAGAACAGTATCTTGCTTCCATCAAATGTGCAGTCTACGTCGATCGGCTTCATGTCGAGCTTGTGCTGTGCTATCTTGTCCGCGAATACCTGCATGATCTCCTTTTCCTGGCGGCACTTTTCCTCCAGCCGCTTTTCATCGGCTTCGGTCGCCTTGCGGATTATGCTCTTGAGCGGAGATACTATGGTGCTTTCGGGGACGTTCCTGTTGGTGAGCACTATCTCGCCGCACTCTATGCCGCGCGCGGTTTCGACTATCGCCTTGTCGCCCTGCTCAAACTTCACGCCTGCAGGCGCGAAGTAGTACACCTTTCCGACGTCCTTGAAACGCACGCCGATTATCTCAACCACTGCATTCGGGTCGTCCTGCTTCTTCTCACGGGGCTGCTCCGAGCGGCGCTCCGGACGTTCAGTGCGCTCGGTTCTTTCGGGTCTTTCAGCTCGTTCAGCACGCTCTGTACGATTCTGGCGTTCAGGTCTGTCCTGACGCGCGG
>CAKSHG010000315.1 GCA_934456315.1 uncultured Oscillospiraceae bacterium
CTGTATTCCACGACGCCAATGTCGATCATCATCACGGACAAGAACGTCGTGACGGTAAGCGCAAAGGAAAATTCCGTGGTGGAGGACATCTCCAAGGGAGTAGTAAAGGGGATACAGACCAACCTCAAGACGCGTTTCGTGTTCACGATACTCCTGCGAATAGCCGCGAGATACCTGCAATACCTGAAGCAGATCGACAAGATACAGAACTACGTTGAGGGAACTCTGCACAAATCCATGCACAACAAGGGTCTGATACAGCTGCTTGGTCTGGAGAAGTCGCTGGTATTCTTCTCGACCTCGCTCAAGGCGAACGAAGCGGTGCTTGAAAAGCTCATGCGCGGCAGGTACATCAAGCTGTACGAAGAGGACCAGGACCTGCTCGACGATGTGCTGATAGAGGTTCGCCAGGCGATAGAGATGACGAACATCTACTCGAACATTTTAAGCACCACGATGGATACGTTCGCAAGTATAATCTCCAACAACCTGAACATAGTCATGAAGCGCATGACGACGCTGACGATAATCATCGCAGTACCTACGATAGTGTTCAGCTTCTACGGAATGAACCTTAATGAAGCCGCGAACGGACTTCCGCTTGCGAACGTCTGGTTTCCGCTGCTGCTAAGCGCGGTGCTGGCGGTCGGCGTCGGATTCATCATCAATATAACGCAGAAATTCAAATAAAAAAAGCCGGGCTGCTGATAAAGGCGCATCTGCGTCGTCAGTGGCATATTCGGCAGGCAAAAAGCCTAGCCGAAATGCCACTTCCTAGCATCTGCACCTTTCTCAACACCCCTGAATATCGTATTTCATAAATCAAAAGCCGGGCTGTGTAGCCCGGCTTTTTTTCGCGCAGTTGCAGATCACTCGAAGGAATCTTCTTCGTCCCTTGCGTTGAACAGCTCTACCAGCTTCTGCATTTCCTCCTCTGTCATGGAAATGCCCTTGCTCATGCGGGTGTGGTCAGCGTTCCAGTCGCGGATATCGTACTTCGGCTCGCGCTCGTTCCAGCTTACGAGGTTCAGCTCGCGGGTCCAGCCCTTTGCGTTTTCGGAGATTACTCCGAGTTCCTTTGTGATCTCAAATGTAATTTCAGCCATGTCAGTTCTCCTTATCTGATTCTGTTTTTTTCGGGCGCCTAGGCTCCCTTTTTTTCTTGATCCTGGTTTCGTCGGCGATCACGATCTGGTCGTAGACCGCGTAGTATTTCGGCGGTATCAGCTTGTTCAGGTGAAGCTTCCCGAAGAACCAGCGGTCAAAGCTGATACGCTCATACACGTCGTTGAGGTAGGTGTTGATGTGGTTCCGGTCGCCGCTGTTGTGGTTCAGAAAATCGTGCAGCTTTGACGGCGGCTCGTAGGTGACTACGATATCCACCCGGTTTCCCGCCGTGGCGAGATTTCGCAGGCCCTCCTCCAGTTCGTGCTCGGACGGGATCTCACGCTTCCACCAGTTCTCGCCCTCGATGAGGTCGACTGTGTCGTCGCTCTGCCCGCCGCCGAATGCGAACACCGTCTTTTCGGCGATGCTGAACACCTGACCGCGCATGAGCTGCCGTAGTCTGCCGGAGATAGGACGGGTCTTTCCGCCGCACCATTCCTCGACCGGGTAGGATTCCAGCAGGTCGTAGTTGTCGTGAGAGCCCTCAACGAAAAGCACGTTGTATGGGAGCTTTCCTATTTTTTTCAGTATCTTCTGTTCAGCGGCACTGCCGTCCCAGATGAATCCGAAATCCCCGCATACTATCAGCGCGTCGTTCTTTTTCAGTTTCCGGAGCAGCGGTGATTTGAATCTAGAGAAATCGCCGTGGATATCTCCGGTTATGTAAATCATATGATCCCCCCACGCAGCCGAATAATTAAAATTCGGTTACAATTTGCAAAAAGCCCTTTACAAGCGGCTCGAGATTTTGTATAATAATAAGTAGCTTATGAAGAGCAGGCAGGTAATTTCCAGTTCATATTTGATTGTCTTAAGGTAAAAAACCGCCTTTATATATAATAACTCATTACAGGAGATTTGTCTATATGCGAAAAGTAAAAATTTTTTCGGTATTTATGTCAATAATTTTACTATG
>CAKSHG010000316.1 GCA_934456315.1 uncultured Oscillospiraceae bacterium
TGTTCTTTAAATATTTCTTGTTCATGGGAGTTCCTTTCAAAAGAGCCTGTCTGGTAGATTGTATTTCCGGGCAGGTTCAAATATTACAATAGGTCACCTCTAAAAAACGGTTTGAAGAAGCAGTCGGTGTGCTATACACATTTTCACTCAAACAAGGTTTTTAGAGGTGACCAATATAATATGTGACCGAATCAGCCGGAAAGTCATACAATACATCAGCGAGAAACTCGCAGAATCTGATGAAAGGGGTTTTCCGAATGAGCAATATCAGCGAGTGCGATAAGTCAAGAAATGTCGGATACGCCTATGTACCGTGGCAGCGTATGGAAAAGGTATATCCGCCGAACAAGGCATTGTGTGCGGGAACGATATTCCCCGAGCTGAACTTAACCATCGATGAATACGAGAGGGGGCTGTGGAATGGGAAATAACGTGTACCGCCGTCCCGCGCCGCAGCAGCGTCCGCAGCGTCCGGAGCCGCAGCGCGTCAGCAGTTCGAACTGCGAGGAGCTGCTCCGTGCGATAGCCGAGGCTGATTTTTTCGCGCAGGACCTGAAGCTATACCTTGACACCCACCCGGACGACAAACGCGCAGTGGAGATGTATTCCGAAGCGTGCAGGCAGTACAAGGCGTGCAAAGCGGCGTTTGAGGACACGTTCTATCCTCTGACAGCATGCAGCGCCGGCAGGGACGGCTGCTGGGACTGGCCGGAAGGCGTCTGGGCGCCATTCAAGTAAGGAGGCGGAGCGATGTTTATTTTTGAGAAAAGAACGCAGATCCCGGTCTGCATCAAAAACAGGAATCCCCGCCTTGCGGGGATAATCCTGGAGCAGTACGGCGGAGCAGACGGAGAGCTTGGAGCGTCGCTGCGCTATCTTTCGCAGCGGTTCACCATGCCCGACAACATGGGCAAGGGATTGCTTACGGACATCGGAACGGAGGAGCTGGGGCACCTTGAAATAATCGGAAGTATAGTAGGGCAGCTGACCGACGGAGAGGGCGCGAAGAGCTTTGACAAGTACGGAAACGGCGATTACTATGTCGACCACGCGAACGGAGTATATCCTGCGAATGCGTCCGGAGTGCCGTTCTCGGCTGCATATTTCGCCGTTAAGGCGGATCCGATAGCGGATATAATGGAGGATATGGCGGCGGAGCAGAAGGCGCGGGCGACTTATGATAACATTCTGAGATTGTCAGACGACCCTGACGTGAACGAAGTTATAAAGTTCCTGCGTGCAAGAGAGGTAGTTCATTTTCAGCGTTTCGGCGATGCGAAGCGTACTATTTTAAGCAGAAAATAAGCGATTTCTTAAGTTTTCGGGAAATCTGCGTTTTCCAGAAAGGTACATAAACAGTCTGTCGAAAAAGTATCTTCTTCAGGGTGGCGAGAAAGGTGCAGATGCTAGGAAACGGCACTTCGGCTAGGCTTTTGCCTGCCGAAATGCCGTAAGTTTTGCGAAACACTTATCTAATTTTCACAATTATAGAGTTTATTTTTTCGCAAAACTAACGACGCAGATGTGCATTTATCGACAGCCTGACATAAATTCGCTTGATTTTTCAGCAGTATTATGCTATAATTTAATTAAGGAAAGGTGATTCCAATGGCAAATGAGCAAGAATTACTTGACGACCGTAAGGAAAAGGAAGAGATAATCCGGAATTTCCGTCTGATGGACGATACGTTCATGAGCAAGGTGTTCGAGGATAAAGCCTGTGCGGAGCTTCTGCTCCGGATAATTCTCGGTCGTGACGACCTGACCGTGCAGGAGGCTGTAACGCAGTACGAACTGAAAAACATTCAGGGACGTTCCGCCAAGCTGGATATCTACGCTGTTGACAGCACCGGAGCGAAATACGACGTCGAGGTACAGCGCAGCGACAAGGGAGCAGTTCCGAAGCGTGGACGGTATAACAGCAGCCTGCTGGACTGCAACACGCTTGATACCGGAGATAACTTTGAGAAACTCCCCAAGACCTATGTGATATTCATAACGGAAAACGACTATTTCCACGCCGGACTTCCGATGTA
>CAKSHG010000317.1 GCA_934456315.1 uncultured Oscillospiraceae bacterium
GTGCCGTCCAGGATAGCGCGGATAGTTCCGTTCGGGGACTTCCACATCTCCTTGAGGTTGTACTCGGTCATGCGCTGCGCGTTCGGTGTGATGGTCGCGCACTTTACCGCTACGCCGTACTTCTTGGTGGCGTTCGCGGAATCTATCGTTACCTGGTCGTTGGTTTCGTTTCTGTGGACGAGTCCCAGGTCGTAGTAGTCGGTCTTGAGGTCAACGTAGGGGTTTATCAGGATATCCTTGATCATCTTCCAGATAATTCTGGTCATCTCGTCGCCGTCCATCTCGACCAGCGGAGTTGTCATCTGAATCTTATCAGCCATTGTCGTTATTCCTTTCAAATCTGTTGTGAGCAGTTCCGCCGCGGACCTTTACGGAGCAATCCACGGTATTTCCGCTGAATATGCTCCCGCCGCCACGCAGTCTGCTGCCGACAATAATCCCCAGCAGAAACGCGGACAGCGCCATGAAGAATCCCGTTGCCTTACTCATTTCTGTGCCTTTCTCAGCCGTTAGCCTTGGTGTAGTTCAGCAGACCGCCGGCGAGCATCATGCCCTTGCCGCGCTCGGAAAGCTCACACTTGACCTCGAAGCTGAAGCCCTTTGTCTTGTCCTCGACGATGATCTTGCCGCCGTTTTCAACGATGCTGCGGATATTTGCGATAACGAGATCGTCGCCCTGATCTATCCTGTCGTAGTCAGCCTCGTTTACGAACTCCAGCGGCAGAATGCCGTTGTTGATGAGGTTCTGACGGTGGATTCTTGCAAAGCTCTTGCAGATGATTGCCTTAACGCCCAGGTACAGCGGAGCAAGCGCAGCATGCTCTCTGGAAGAACCCTGACCGTAGTTGGTGCCGCCGACGATAATGCTGGTGCCGGCTTCCTTTGCGCGCTTCGGGAAGGTTTCATCGCAGACGGTGAAGCAGTACTCGGAGATAGCCGGGATATTGGAGCGCAGGGGCAGTATCTTGGCGCCTGCGGGCATGATGTGGTCGGTGGTGATGTTGTCGCCTACCTTGAGGGTGACGCCGGACTCGATGGACTCGGCAAGCGGCTTGTTTACAGGGAACGGCTTGATGTTCGGACCGCGGAGTATCTCAACATTCGGAGCTTCCTCGGGAGTTGCGGGAGCTACTACCATGTTGTCGTTGATGATGAACTTCTCGGGCATTACATAAGCGGGCATGTCGCCGCAGGTGCGCGGGTCGGTGAACACGCCGGTGATCGCGGAAATCGCCGCAGTTTCCGGGGAAACGAGGTAGATCTGCGCGTCCTTGGTGCCGCTTCTGCCGAGGAAGTTACGGTTGAATGTACGCAGGGAGATGCCCTTGCTGTTCGGGGACTGACCCATACCTATGCAGGGACCGCATGCGCTCTCCAGGATCCTTGCGCCAGCCGCGATGAGGATAGACAGAGTGCCGTCCTCTGCGATCTGGTTGAATACCTGCTTGGAGCCGGGGGCGATAGCAAGGCTTACGTCCGGGTGAACGGTCTTGCCCTTGAGAATGTGGGCTACCTTGCGCATATCCTGGAGGGAAGAGTTGGTGCAGGAACCGATACATACCTGGTCGATCTTGATCTTGCCTATCTCCTCGACGGTCTTGACGTTATCGGGGCTGTGAGGACAAGCTGCAAGCGGAACCAGCTTGGAAAGGTCGATGTTGACTTCCTCATCGTAAACTGCGTCAGGGTCAGCGGACATCGGAACGTAGTCCTCTTCTCTGCCCTGCGCCTTGAGGAACTGGAGGGTGGTTTCATCAGACGGGAAAATGGAGGTAGTCGCGCCGAGCTCTGCGCCCATGTTTGTGATGGTAGCGCGCTCCGGAACAGACAGACTCTTTACGCCCTCGCCGGTGTACTCCATTACCTTGCCGACGCCGCCCTTAACGGAGAGCTGACGGAGAACTTCCAGGATAACGTCCTTGGCGGAAACCCAGTCGTTGAGCTTTCCGGTGAGGTTTATCCTTACGACCTTCGGCATTGTTATGTAGTAAGCGCCGCCGCCCATTGCAACTGCAACGTCAAGACC
>CAKSHG010000318.1 GCA_934456315.1 uncultured Oscillospiraceae bacterium
CGGAGTTATCGCCGCCTGCGTACTCAAGGGAATCGGCAACGCCGGTATTTCCTCATGTATGTTCGCTATCGTTTCCGATACCATTGAATACGGCGAGTGGAAAACCGGATACCGTACAGAGGGACTTATCAACTCTGCTTCCAGCTTCGGTTTCAAGGTCGGCAATGGTCTTGGCTCTGCGATCCTCGGCTGGGTCATTGGAATGGCTGGCGACACTGTGGGCTCACAGATCACATTCATCTGGATACCGGCGGTACTTTGTATCGGTCAGGTAGTCGTAATGCTGTTCTACAAGCTCGACAAGGAATATGACGGAATAATCGCAGACCTTGAAAAAGAGGGGGTAAACGAAAATGCTTAAAAACCCGATACTTCCCGGATTCAATCCCGATCCATGCATCTGCCGCAAGGGCGATGACTACTACATAGCCGTGTCCACGTTTGAGTGGTTTCCCGGGATACCGATATATCATTCAAAGGACATGAAGAACTGGGAGCTTTACACCCATGTTCTCACCGACGACGAAAAGGTTGATTTGAAAAAGCTCCCCTCCGCAAAGGGAATATGGGCGCCCTGCCTGACCTACTGCGAAAAGGAGGATATGTTCTATGTCGTGTACGGTGTGATGAACTCCATGAACGCACGTTACTTTGACGTGGACAACTTCCTTATCACCGCAAAGGATATCAGAGGTCCATGGAGCGAGCCGGTATATCTTCATTCGTCCGGATTTGACGCCTCGATACTGCACGATGACGACGGCAGAAAGTACATAGTTTCACTCGACTGGGAAACCCGTGAGGGCTACGAAAAGCCTGGCGCTATCTGCATGGTGGAGTACAACCCTGCGAAAAAGAAGATAATCGGATACCCGAAACGTATCTGGAAAGGCGGCACGGACAGGGGCTGTATCGAGGCACCGCACCTCACGAAAAGGAACGGTCTGTACTACATAATGTGTGCCGAGGGCGGCACAGGCTATAATCACTGTGTAACGATGGGACGTTCTGAAAACGTGTGGGGACCGTATACCGGCGACCCGATGAATCCGATAGTCACGTCAAATCCTGCGGTTTCAAACGAGCGCCACGACCCCGACCACCTTAAACCGAAGTACTACAATCCGGATACGGTTTTGCAGAAAGCCGGACACGGCAGCTATGTTGAAACCCAGCTTGGAGAAGTTTATCTTGTCCACCTGTGTTCACGGCCGTTTGCGCCGGAACTGCGCTGTACTCTCGGAAGAGAAACTGCGATACAGAAGATGAAGTGGACTGAGGACGGCTGGCTGCGCATGGCTGACGGCACGAACATCGCGAAGGAATACTGCGAGGAAAGCGGGCTGCCGGAATATCCGGTGAGCAAAATTCCGGATCTCGATGATTTCGACAGCGGCACGCTCGGCAACTGGTATTACGCTCCGAGGATAATGCCGCAGCGTTTTGCTGATGTGACTGTACGACCCGGCTGGGTAAGGCTCCGTGGACAGGAGGCGAGGACGTCGCTGAACAAGGTCAGCATACTCGCCAGAAAGCTGACGAGCGTATATGCGCAGGTGACGACAAAGATGGATTTCAAGCCGGAGGTTCACCAGCACAGTGCGGGGCTTATCCTCTACTATGACAACATGAACTACATCAATCTCCGCAAGTATTACAGCGAAACTCTGGGTCAGAGCGCTATTTCGGTGATACAGCTTGAAAACGGAGAAAAGACGGAATTTGTGAACACACGCACTGCGGTCGATGATGTACCGATTTATTTCCGGCTTGTGATAAACGGCAGACACTCGCAGTTCTACTGGAGCTATGACGGCGAGAATTATGAAAAGATAGGCATTCCGTTTGACACAACGCGCTTCTCCGACGAGTACTGCAAGTACGGCGAATTCACGGGGACAATGGTGGGAATAACCTGCGCAGACAGGGTCAAGCACCAGCATTACGCTGATTTCGACTTCTTTGAGTACAAGGCGAACGAAAGCAAGGGTGTTAATTAAATAGCTTGGGGGCAGCCGCATG
>CAKSHG010000319.1 GCA_934456315.1 uncultured Oscillospiraceae bacterium
ATCTTCATAAAGGTGACGAACGATTCAAACGAGGGCAAGACGCTTAGTATTCCGGCGGGAACAGGATTCGCGCAGGGGATTTTCGTTGAGTATGGTATTACGGTGGACGATGACGCAGCTGGCGTGCGTAACGGCGGCTTTGGCTCAACCACAAAGTAAGATTAAAGGGCAGGAACATCAGTTCCTGCCCTCAGTTTGTCGAAAAAATATCTTTTGCCCGCGAAGCGGGCTTTTGAAATCCGTTTTTTGCCACGGGTTTCCCGGGGCAAAAAACACTTCTATCCGCGCAAGTGTGCGGTTTGTCGGCAAAGCCGACAAACCGTGCGCGCGGCGCGGATGTTCGGCGGAAAAGTCCCAACGGGACTTTTTCGACGGTCTGAGGGCAGGAACATCAGTTCCTGCCCTCTGTTTATTTATTGTTTTTCTGGCTGTCATATGTTGCTACATATTTATCGGCGATATTCATTATACGTTCATAGCCAGGGTCGCTGTTTGCAAGCACCGACTTGAAGAATGCGTAGACGTCTTTGCTCATTACGCGGGAAATACGGTTTGCTATGTATTCGTGCGTTGCATAGAGCTCCGGATTGTCGAGTATCGCGAGTGAGAACTCCACGAATTTCTTCGGGTTGGTGAACTGTAGGAAATTGCACGCTGTCACGATACTTGCGTAGAAGTTCGGGGATATGATGATCTCGTCGTTGTATTCCACCTCGCCGGAAAGCAGTGCGTCCAGCTGCCCTTGTGTGAGTTTGTCAACGGTGAAAACGGATTCCATCATTTCACAGTCCGGCATCTGTTCGCACTGCTCCAGAACCGGGCGGGGGATCACCTTGTTGCTGTAGGATTTCTTGCGGACCAGTCCCAGCTTGCGGATAAGCGCACGGTACTGTTCCGGCTTGTATTCGAATCTGGTTTCCAGCAGGGTTTTCAGCATTTCCCTCGGGAACAGCTCCAGCGGGATCTTTACGGAAGCGCTGCGGAATCCGGTGATGCCCTCCTGCTTCGGAAGCTCGGGAAGCAGTTTGGGCTGCGGAGCCGGTTCGGCTGTTTCTACGTCGGGAGCCGCGCCAGCCGTTTCCGGCGCTGCGGCGTCAGCTGTCGGCTCGGCGCTTTCCGGAGCAGGTTCTGACGGAGCAGGAGCAGGCAGTGGCTTCTCCTGCTGATCGGTGTAGGGTTCGTTTATTTTCTCGATGACTGCGCACTTGTAGGGTATCTTTGCGTCAACGCAGGATACGGCTCCGTGGTGTCCTTTAAGAAGCACGGAATGCAGCCCGGAAAGATGATAAACGATTCCCTGGCAGACTCTGGACTTTGCCGCCTCGTTGGTGACGGGAAGCATTTTTGAATCGAACGTGTCCAGCGGAGCGCCGGGAACCAGGAAGCATGGACGGTAGGTCTTGCTTCTGCCGATGGTGCGGTTGTGCTCGGCGGTCCCGTGTATCTCATGGGCGAGGTTGTAGGCTCCCCAGAAGAACGTTCCGGCTCCGTCGGTGGGGTAGTAGTCGGAGTAATATACGGTGTAGACACCGTCCGGGAGCAGCGCCAGCACATCGTGAAGCCCTGCTGCAAGGGAATCCCCCTTGTTAAGCCGCGCGAAGCTCTCTGTAAGGGTATCGTGTATCTCCTCGTCCATCGCGGAATATCCGGTGCACAGCGAGATGAGCTTGTCGGAATTCTTGCTGCCGTGGTTCGGGCAGAGTATTTCGGCAACGGGGTCGTTGCCTATGTAGAACAGGCGGTTCTGCGCGGAGGTGTCGCCGTGCTTTGCGCCATAGCCCGCCGAGCAGGTCCCGATGACCGCTTTGCCGCCGCGCACGGAAACCAGCACGACGTTTTTCCCGCTGATGTCGATGTGTTCGCTTTTTATCTCAACTCCCACTTGCCGTTACCTCCGTTTAACGCTGCTCGAGGCGCAGCGAAATGATATCCGCGATACCGCCGATACACTTTTTGTCGAATGCCTTTTTGGGGACGAACACCGCAGTTGCGCCGTCCTT
>CAKSHG010000320.1 GCA_934456315.1 uncultured Oscillospiraceae bacterium
AGCGTGATTCAGAGTAAAAAAGTTACAAAAAACGCTAAAGTTTAGCTAAAGTCTGACGATATTAAATATAATATAACTGGAAGTGTGCACTCCGGTTTACCATCATATTCCACACCTGAAAGGAAGGTACTTTTAAAGTGAAAAGGTCAATGAGGATCGGAACAAAAATAACTGTTATTTCATGTTTTGCCGCCGTTATGGCTGCGATGCTGATGGCAGTTGTCACTATGATCGTGTTCATGTCGTTCGTCGGGACTATCCAGGAGGACGAAACCGCGACCGGCGTGAGCGTTCTCGCCGCCGAGGTGGAGGGCGACATCAATGAAATGGGCGACGTAGCCGAGCTGCTCATTGCAAACTCCTGGGGGCAGATAAACAACTCCGACTACGACAACACCTGGGCGACTAGCAAGCCGTCCGAAAGCAGCTTTGCGGCTTACATAAACGGCGGAACGGCGATATGGAGCACCGAGGGCTTCCCGCTTAGCGAAAGCGCTGTAGAGCGCGTAAAGAACGGCGGAATGAAAGGCATTATGGCGGACGGCGATAAGCTGTATTCCGTATACTGCCGCCCGGTCGAGAACGGCGCGCTGGTCGTCGGCACCGACCTGAACAACTCCGAATACGTTGATTCCGTAAAGGATAAGACCGGCGCAGAGCTGACGCTGTTCTGCGGCGATACCCGCTACAACACCAGCCTGCTCAACTCCTCCGGCGCACGCAATGTCGGGACGAAAATGGACAGCGACATCTGGCAGCAGATACAGGGCAATAACACATACGTCGGAAAGACCGTCATCAACGGAATAAACTATTACGTCAACTACACTCCGATGATCGACTACAACGGTCAGGTCGTGGGCGCGTACTTCGCGGGATACTCCACTGCCAAAGCGGACGGCGAGCTGTTCAAATCTATCCTCATCGCGCTGGCTGTGCTCATCGTGGTTTGCGCCGGCGCAGCAGTGCTGCTGTTCAGGGTGATGAACAAGCTGGTGCGCAAGCCGGTATCCGAGGTAGTGAACATCTGCGGGCAGCTAAGCTCCGGTGCGCTGAACGCCCCCGATTCCGAATTCAGGTTCAACCGTGACGAAATGGGCGACATCGCTGAAAGCCTTACCGAAGCAAAGCACACGCTCCACAGCTACGTTGACGATATCTCCAGAGTGCTCTCCCAGATGGGGACCGGCGACTTTTCGGCGCAGCCCGCGATGGAATACATCGGCAGCTTTGAGGAGATCAACCGCTCATTCCGCAGCATAAAGGAAACGCTAAGCAGCGTTATCCTCAACATGAATTCCTCCGCAAACGACGTCATGGCAGGCTCGCAGCAGATGGCTGACGGCTCGCAGCTCCTTGCAGAAGGCACTACACGCCAGGCTACGGCAGTTGACGAGCTGTCCTCCACTATCTCGGACATTTCGGAAAACATCACAAAGACCGCTGAGAATTCCGGAAAGGCAAGCGGGATCTCCAACGACTGCGCACAGCAGATGATACGCCAGGGCGACGAAATGGAGCGCATGCTTGAGGCGATGGACAAGATAGAGAAGCAGTCCGAAGCCATATCGGAGGTCATCAAGTCCATCGAGGACATCGCATTCCAGACCAACATACTCGCGCTCAACGCGGCTATCGAGGCAGCCCGTGCGGGCGACGCGGGCAAGGGATTCGCAGTGGTCGCGGACGAGGTGCGCAACCTCGCATCCAAGTCGGCTGAATCCGCGAACAGCACCCGCGAGCTGATATCCTCCACCATCGAAGCAGTGGAGAACGGCTCCGGCATAGCAAAGCAGACCGCCGAAACGCTCCGCCAGGTAACGGAGCTTTCCCAGGAAAGCGCAAAGCTGGTCGCAGACATCTCCGCCGCCGCAGACGAGCAGGCGAAGGCGGTCCAGCAGGTAACAGCCGGAATAGACCAGATTTCCCAGGTCATCGCGACAAACTCCGCTACCGCGGAGGAATCCGCCGCTTCCTGCGAGGA
>CAKSHG010000321.1 GCA_934456315.1 uncultured Oscillospiraceae bacterium
CAGCGCTGTAATCCGGTGGTGATATCGTCCAGCGAGTAAGTCCACACGCCGTTTTCGTAGCGGTTCTGCCAGTCATGGCTTCCGGAAGCGATGGGCGCGAATGTGTCGTCGATGAGCACCGCTTTTATTCTGGTGGAGCCGAATTCGATTCCCAGATAGGTCTTTCCGGAATGTATTTTTTCCTGTATATCCATTCTTTTCTCCCTTTTAAGTACAAATATTGCAGACTGTTAATAGTTGTATGATTTTCTGACTAGTATTGCTGCTTTTATTTTAGCACATAGGGCAGATAATTTCAATCAGCGTTTTGAATATTATTCTCATGTATTTTTGTTGGAATTGCATAAATCCCGGCGTTTGCAGGGAACAACCCGTAATGAACAACGAAAAACTTCTTGACAATGAGTCAGAAAAGTTATATCATATTAACAAGAAATTTGTATTGTTACGGGAGCACGATAGGCATGAAGAAGTACGAAGTTCTGGCTGCCGCAGTCAGGGCAGATATTGAGCAGGGAAAGTACCCGGAGGGATCTGCACTTCCGACGGAGGAAAAGCTGGCCGAAATGTTCGGGGTCAGCCGCCAGACAGTGCGCCGGGCGCTGGCGCAGCTTTCCGGGGACGGGCTGATAATAAAGCGCCAGGGAAGCGGCTCGGTGGTGCGGTCGGAGCGCTCCGTACAGCGCACCGGAAAGATCGCCGTAGTTGCGACATATATCAGCGACTATATTTTCCCGGGTCAGCTTCGCGCGGTGGAGGAGGTGCTGTCTGAAAACCGGTATACTGCGGTCCTTTCCGCGACCAGGAATCGCGTCTGCACCGAACGCTCCATACTTGAGGAGCTGCTGAACGACCCGGTCGACGGCATACTCATAGAGGGCACCAAAACTGCCCTTCCGAACCCGAATTTCGACCTGTACCGGAAGCTGACGGAAATGAAGATACCGATCGTATTTTTTAACGGATATTACCCGGAGCTGACCGGGACATACTATGTCTGTGCAGACGACCGCTCCGGAGGAGCGGAGCTTGTCCGGCACCTCATAGAATGCGGCCATACGAAAATCGCGGGATATTTCAAGAGCGACGATATCCAGGGACACCAGCGGTATTTCGGGTTCATTACTGAACTGTTCAGCCGGGGTCTGACGATACCGGACGAAAGGGTATTCTGGTACACTACCGAGAGCAGGAAAGCGCTTTTCGCCGATCCGGAGGAGGTGCTGAAGCAGCTCGGGGACAGCACCGCCGTTGTATGCTATAATGATGAGATAGCGTTCCGGCTGATAAAATGTCTTATTGCGGCTGGTCGGCGTATTCCGGAGGACATTGCGATTGTGAGCTTTGACGACAGTGATCTTAGCCGGGTATCTCCGGTGCCGATAACGTCGCTTTCCTATGAGGACAGGAACATCGGCAGAATCGCGGCGCAAAAGCTGGTGGATATCCTTAACGGAAAGAAGGTAAGCTCCGAGGAGGTCCAGTGGACCCTTGTCCGGCGGGAAAGCTCGGCGGGCTGAAATCGGGAGAATCGTTCCTTGGAGGACAGGTTATTGAAGGATCCAGTGTGGGCCGATGTAGAATCTGGTCGGGTTTTGTACTTGATCTGTGATAGTGTTTAAAAAAGGGCTAGAAATTTGCATTTGCCTCTTGACAACCAAAAGATAATGTGGTATAATACATAAACAAAAGTTTCAGTACCTGGGGCCGTAAAGGCTTCGACGGGGATCCTGAGGCTCGATAAGCGGGTAGTGAGGGCGAAATCACTTTAATCGTCGCACCTTTAAATTTAAACGCAGATTACAATTCTGAGTTAGTAGCTGCCTAAGCGGCTTCCGTCATACCTCGCAGTACCACGGGCGGGGATATGGCGTCGACTAGTGGTGAACGTCATTGATGAGTTGCCTTGTAATCTCTGATGTACTAAAGGCTGCCAA
>CAKSHG010000322.1 GCA_934456315.1 uncultured Oscillospiraceae bacterium
GAGCCCTCACCACTCTGCGCGCTGGCGCGCAGCAACGCCGTGCGAAGCACGGCTTAACGATTCAAAAGCGCTAAAGGGGTGTGGGGGAAAACAAGAGTTTTCCCCCACAGACTTTATTACTTATCCGCCGTTATGATTTTTTGACAAGCTGTGGAGCAGTCCATTCCGGACTGCTCCGCTGTATCTTCTGTTCTACACTTAAACGTTGGTCATTCCGCTGTAGGTGTTCAGGATATCGTCCGCTATCTCCCGCTGCGTGCGGCGGGTGTCCATCGCGAGCTTCTGAATGTGGCGGTGAGCCTGGTTCTCGGTCAGGTTCAGGTACTGTATCAGGCAGCACTTCGCTCGGTCGATTATCTTTGTATCCTCCAGCTGCTTTGAGAGCTTGGTCTTTTCCTGCTCCAGGCGCTGCATGGTTTCCTTCGCCATCTGACCCATGCGTATCGTCTGCACCAGCGACTGCTTGGTGAAAGGTCTGGGCAGGACGAACGCTCCGGTGAACTTAATGCGGCTCTGCACCTCGTCCGCGATCTCTGTCTTTGCCAGCACGATTATCACCGCGTCGGTGCGGTCGTGGATATCCGCAACGTAGTTCAGACCGAACTCGCTGCGAAGCGGCGTTGATACTATCACCACATCATAGCCGGAAAGGTCTGCCGCCGCAGCCTGCTCATCATCAAAGCAGCAGGTGATCTCTGCGCCGGTGTCCGTCAGCGCAGCCGATATCGTATCGCAGATCATCTCGGTCTTGGCGTTAATAAAGATACTGGACATCAGAGATCCCCCTCCCGCGGCGTTCACCGCTTATTAAAGATTATTGACGTAGAGCTGCTTGTAAGGGCTTGCGGAGTTAGGCGTGAGCTTGAAGAAATTGGAGCTAAGAAGCGTGTCAGTATCGTTTCCGAAGTGCTTCGTGAAGCGCTCGACGTAGTGCCTGATGGACTCCTTTTCCTCCGCGGTCGCGACTGTGCAGCATACCTGCACGGGAAGCCCCTTCGGCATAACGTCGCTGCGAATGAACATCTCGCCGCCGTGCATTCCGGTGCCGCAGAAGTGACCTACCGGGCAGCCCTCGACGCCGATGCCGAGCACGATGATGATACCGCCCGCCTGGTACTCGCCGAGGAAGTCGCCGACCTTACCGCCGATAACGATGGTCGGGAACATGTCCTGATAGCTCTTCATGTGGATACCTACGCGGTAGCCTGCGTTGCCCTGGACGTATATCTCTCCGGAACGCATCGCATAGCCGGTGGTGTCGCCGCTGTTGCCGTGAATGATTATCGCGCCGTCGTTCATGGTGTCGCCGGTGGCGTCCTGGGCGTTGCCGTGGACGCTTATCTTGGCGCCGTTAAGGTACGCGCCGAGCGCGTTGCCGGGAGTTCCCTTGATGAGTATCTCCTTGCCGGAAAGACCCGCGCCGATGTATCTCTGTCCGAGAACGTTCTCAAGCGTGAATTTCTGCTCGTCAGAGTCCCTGATCATTTTATTCAGCTCTGCATACGGCATATTCTTTGCGTCGATGATCATCTCTTTATTCCTCCCAGCTTCTCTTCCCTGCGCGCCTTGCTGAACATCATCATCTGCGGTCTTTCCTTGAGCATCTCCATGTCAACGTCGGAAAGGTCGATGCGCTCCTTTATCATGGAGGTGTAGATACCAGCGCGCTTTACGTCGCCCATCAGAATGAATCCCTTGAGCAGTCCGTCCTTGAATACCAGCTTTTTATAATTATTGCCGTTTTCCTCGACATATTCCTCGCCGTCGTAGCTTCCGGCGGTGATGATGTGCAGTCCGAAGAATCCGATGGCGTTCATCGGGATAGCGTTTTCGTACTTGGTTTCTGCGCCCGCCATGTTGCGGCCGGCTACCTCTCCCTGCATGTACGCGTTGGGCAGCAGCGCGAGTATCCTGTCAGTGTCGGAGG
>CAKSHG010000323.1 GCA_934456315.1 uncultured Oscillospiraceae bacterium
AAGGCGTCGTCCTATGCCTCGTCGGCGGAGGGTTCGGTGATCTGGCTGAACGCCGGGGAGGAAATGACTGCGGCTGAACTCCTGGAAGCAGTCATAGTAAGCTCGGCGAACGACGCCTGCATTGCGCTTGCGGAGCATACGGCGGGAAGCGAAGCTGCTTTCGTCAAGCTGATGAACAGGCGGGCAAAGGAGATGGGTCTTAAAAATACGAAATTCACCGGGTGCGTCGGCTTCGATGCAGAGGGGCACTACTCCTCGGCGGAGGACATCGCCGTAATGACTGCGGAACTGATGACAAAGGAATACTACCGCGGCTGGCTGCTGACCTGGCTCGATTACCTGCGCGGCGGGGAAACGCAGCTGCTCAACACCAACAAGCTGGTGAGGTATTACGACGGGATACTTGGCGGAAAGACCGGAACAACGGACGGCGCAGGCTGCTGCCTTGCTGCCTGCGCACAGCGGGGGGACATGCGTCTGGTGGCGGTGGTGCTTGGCTGCGGCGAGGACCCGGAACGGTTCGACAAGGCGGAGGAACTGCTCGACTACGGATTCAGCGGGTTCGAAAGGTTCACGCCGGAAACGGACAGCCGGGAATTGCAGCCTATACCGGTCCAGCGCGGGGAGGCCGCAGAGGTGAAGCCCATCGTAAAATCCCTCGGGGACTGCATTATAAAGAAGGGTCGCTCCGGCAGCGTCAAGTATGAATACACATTTGTGGAGGAACTGGAGGCTCCGGTAGAGAAAGGGCAGTTCCTCGGGGAATATCTCGTGACTCTGGACGGCGCGGAGGTATTCCGGTCGGATATCGTGGCGCGGGAGGAAGTCCGGAGAATGAGCTTCGGAATGTATCTTCTGAGGGTGCTGGGAGAGATAATTGCGTTCTAGGTAGAAAACGGACTGTTTTTTGACGGAATTTGTTTATTTGTCGGGGAATTTTGGGAAAAACACTTGACATTTTACTTGAAATGAGCTAAAATAAAGATGAATAAAACTGTAAGTGCGCGAGCCTGATCGCTATCGGGAGCGTTGACGGAAAGTGCATGAGCAGCGGAGTTCCTTCGCATGCCGGGCGGTGCAGACGCGGACGGTGTGCGGCAGTATGCAGTCCGGTGCGGCTGTCAGAATACGAATCGCATGATATGCGCCTGAATTCCGGGTACACACGGGTTCAGCTATCACAGCCTTTCCGCGAAGTCCAGCGGCGGGGTCAAGGGCGCAGGGCAGATGTGACGAGTTTTTGCAGACGCTGCGGGTTGTTCCGGCGGAGGCAGGTTTCTTCGCGCTGGCGGAGCCGTTGTATTCCGGAAGAATACAGTCCGACGAAACGCAGTTCATCGGTTTCTAGCGTGATACGCATTGGTAAACCTTGCGGGCAACACCGTTCCGGCTCACCGCTGTGGTCAGGTAAACATGCTGATAAAAGCGTTCTTTAAATCGGGCTTATAGAGAAGGTTTTATTTTGACTCACTCTTTGAGAGGGGTCGTATTACGAACACCATGAGTTCGGCTCACGGTAATCGCAATACGGCCTCCTTTCTTTGCTTCACTGGCGCTTGAGAGTGATAATATCGTGAGCCGATTTGGCTCCCTTTTTGTTTGGTTTCAGTATTGCTTGATGATACAGCAAAGGCTGCGGTGAAATACCGCAGCCTTTTTGTTTTATTCAGCGTTTTATTAGTCTTCTCCGAGCTTCAGCGCCTTGTTGATGTTTATCTTGCGGATTATTCCGCCGAGTACCGCAAAGCCGCCTATCAGCATTACAGCAATGATAATGTACATCTTTATGTAATCGCCGGGGTCGCCCTGCACATGGAACGGCGGTACCTGGTCGGCTGCGTCATACATCGTGCGGAACATCGGTACGAACATGTCGCTTGCAACGCCGCCTATCACAAATCCCATCGCGATGGAAACAAG
>CAKSHG010000324.1 GCA_934456315.1 uncultured Oscillospiraceae bacterium
CCTTGAGCGCCTTGAAGTCGCCGTAGTAAAGCTCGGCGTTCCTGATATCGAATTTCATGTGGTTATCCTTTCTTCTTCGCTATCCGGCGCTCGATGAGGTCGGAAATGAGGTTTATTATAAATGTGAGCGCAAGCAGCACTACCGCGGAGGAGAATGCCTCGTTGACGTGAAGCCCCTCGTTGGAGAGAATGTACATGTGCACCGTCAGCGTCGCCGTGGAGCTGCCGGAGCCTACCAGCGCACCGGGCAGGTTGTGGCCGGAACCAGATGTGAATATCAGCGCAGCAGACTCTCCGACGATACGCCCTATCGAGAGGATAACGCCGGACATTATTCCGGGCACCGCCGTGGGAAGGATAACTCGGAACACCGTGCGCATTTTTCCCGCGCCCAGTCCGAAGCTCCCCTCGCGGTAGCTGTCGGGAACGGCGAGCAGCGCCTCCTCGGTGGTGCGGATTATCAGCGGGAGTATCATCATCGAAAGCGTGATGACACCCGCGAGCATCGAGTATCCCCAGCCGCAGGAGATATTGAACATCAGATATCCGAACAGACCGAACACGATGGACGGAATGCCGGAGAGCGTTTCAGTTGTCACGCGGATAATTTTTACGAGCTTGTTGCCGCGCTTGGCGTACTCAACGAGGTACACCGCCGCGAAAACTCCGATGGGAACTGCGATGACGAGCGTCATTGCGGTCATTATCAGGGTGTTCAGGATAGCGGGCATCATGCTGACGTTCTCGGAGGTATAGTTCCAGTCGAACTGCTCCGCGGTAAGGTGCGGAACGCCGTTAACAAGGATATACGCGATGATGAAGATGAGCATTCCCACAGAGAATATCGCCGCCAGCATGACAAGTATCATGAGTATCAGCGAGAGCGGGCTGCGGGTGTACTGTTTCAGCCTTGCGCCGAGAGTAACGCGGTTTATATAATGCTCGGGAGCTTTTGTGGTTTTTTCGTCAGTCATAGCAGCAGTCGGAGCCTCAGTCATCAGTCTTTCCTCCTTTTAAGCGCAGAGAAGCAGAGGTTTATTATAAGTATGAACACGAACAGCACAACGCCGGTGGCGATGAGCGCTTCGCGGTGGAGTCCGCCGGCGTAGCCCATCTCCATAACGATGTTTGAGGTCATGGTGCGTATGCCGGAGGTGATGCTCTTGGGGAGTATCGTCTGGTTGCCTGCAACCAGGATAACCGCCATCGTTTCGCCGATAGCGCGTCCTACGCCCAGGATTATCGCCGCAAGTATGCCGGATTTCGCAGCCGGGAGCGACGCGAAGAACACGCTGCGCTCATGGGTCGCGCCGAGCGCCAGGGCGCCCTCGTAGTAGCTGCGCGGAACTGCGTTCAGCGAAGCCTCGGTGGTCTTGATGACCGTCGGGAGTATCATTATGCCGAGGAGTATACCGGCGGTCAGCAGGGATTTTCCCGACCCTCCGAACAGCTCCTTCATGACAGGAACGATGACCACCAGACCGAAGAATCCGTAAACGATGGAGGGGATACCGGCGAGGAGGTTTATCGCGGGCTTAACGAAGCGGTAGAGCTTCTTCGGGCAGTAATGCGACATGAACACCGCGCAGAGGATACCGATGGGTACGCCGATCAGAACCGCTATACCAGTAACGAGGATCGAGCCGACTATCATCGGGAATATCCCGTAGTACCCGCTGGAGGGCTTCCACTTTGTTCCGAACAGGAAGTCGGTAACGCCGATCTCCCCGATCGCCGGGATACCCGACGCGAACAGATAAACGCATATCAGCACCACCGCAAGTATTGAAACACATGCGCATACCAGGAACAGCGCGTGCATCGTGCCTTCTTTGAGCTTTTGCAGCTCTGCGCCGCTTTTGACTTTCTGCATAATAATACCTCTTTGTAAAATTTCCAGAATGTGACTTTACATTCTTA
>CAKSHG010000325.1 GCA_934456315.1 uncultured Oscillospiraceae bacterium
CCTGTATATCACTCACAACAAGCTGCCGGAATTCAGGCGCGGACTGCTCCGCCGCCTGTAAAGTTCTTTATTTCATCCGAATATCGGCATTGAAAGCAGGAACACCGCCGCGCAGAGTACAAGCTTTGCAATGATACAGCCGCGCCTTACCCGGTGGTGATCCCGGTCGGAAGCGAATTCCGGATTTTTCATTATGTTGGTTCCCTGCGGGTAAACGCCGCAGACCGAGAACAAGCCGTAAATTATCAGCAAGACCACCAGCATTATGATGTTTTCGCCGCCGGAAACTCCCAGCGCCATCAGCGTTATGATGACCGCTGCGAATACCGCAAGCATTATCCCGCCCAGTATCTCAGCGGTTTTTTCGCCGGAGGTGTAAACTACCTTGTCGGGTACCATATCACGTGTTCTTTCCCGGCTCAGACGTTCATGTACTTTGCAAGGAACTCCGCAGACATGGGTATCCACTCGCGGACGTTGCGCAGGAAGAACGCCTCGTTCCAGCCGGTCGCCTTATCGCAGGTGGAAAGTCCGTGGGGTCCCTCGTCGAACAGGTGAAGCTCCACCGGGACCTTGTTGGAAACGCACGCCTTTGCCATCACGAGCGAGTTGTGCGCGGAAACGCAGTCGTCGTTAGCGGTCGCCCAGATGAATATCGGCGGAGTCTTGGGGGTAACGCGGTTCTCGAGGGAAAGGCGGCTAAGGTCGGAGCGGGACGCGTCCTCGCCGAGCAGCACCTTGAAGCTGCCCTCGTGCGGAGCAGTAACTCCGCTTATTACCGGGTAGCAGAGGATCGCCGCATTCGGGCGGAGATCCTCCGGCTCGCAGCCGATGGTCTTGGTGAGCGCGATGTCGCTCCACATCGTAGCAAGGCAGCCCGCGAGGTGTCCTCCGGCGGAGCAGCCGAGAACAGCCATCTTCTGCGGGTCTATCTTGAATTCCTCGGCGCGCATGCGGATCTTGTAGAATATGTACGCTGCGTCCATCAGCGGCTCCGGAAAACGCTCGTTGCAGCTGTAGGTAACTACGAAGGCCGCATAGCCTAGCGCGAGATACTGAAGCGCGATCGGCTCACCCTCGCGGTCGGAGCAGTACTCGTACCCTCCGCCGGGGAAGATCAGCACAGCCGGGCGCTTTTCGCAGAAAGGGAGCCCCGCAATGGAATCCGGAAGATAAGCCCGGACGAACGCGGTCTTGTCGGAATTGATATTGAAAGTCTTGATGGTCATGTTTCTGCTCCTCTGTATATGAACACGAACTATGTTCAGGCTATTTTACCTTTCTATTGTACCATTTTTTCATAAAAAAATCAAGGGGTAAACAAAATTAATGTACGCTAATAAAGCGAAAAGAGGACAGCACATGCCGTCCTCTTCAGAACCTTTACTTAATTTTACCCTCGCCGCCCATCAGTGCGGTGAGCTCCTCGATCCGCTCTATCGGGAAAGGCGGCTCACACAGCGGCTTCAGCGCGATGCTCATCAGCTTCATCGGGTTGTCGTCAGCGGCGGTGCGGTTGCTGGAAAGCGCTCCGCAGCGCCGGCAGCGGTGTATCACCGCCCACTCTCCGCCCTTGCGCACCCACACGGCAACTGCGTCCATTATGCCTCCGCAGTCGGACTGCCGGTCGCCCGGCTCAACGTCCACATGCAGGCTGGAAAGGCAGTTCGGGCAGTGGTTGCGGTGGTCGCTGCCCGCTCCTGCGGGCACCACCTGGCGTCCGCATACGCGGCAGGTGAAGATGTCGTTACACGGGTGGTTCTTGAAATAACCCTTTTCGTAGAGCTTTCGCTTGTTTTCACGGTTCATTGTATGTCCTCCGTACAGTCGTCCAAAGTTACCTCGGAACGCCGGGAGGGTTGCTGTCCGCAGACCTCCCGGTCAGCGAACAATGCTCATTGTAGAATTAGTCAAAAAAA
>CAKSHG010000326.1 GCA_934456315.1 uncultured Oscillospiraceae bacterium
TTATATGGAGGAATTTTAACCAATGGGTATTTTTGAAATAATCAGCGCGATAGTTCTTATAATTGCATGTGTGTTCATCGTTATCGTTGTTCTTATGCAGGACACCAAGACGCAGATGTCGCAGACCATCTCCGGCAACACCGGTGACAACTACTTCGGAAAGAACTCCGGCAGGACCAAGGAAGCGCAGCTCAACAAGGCTATGATCGCCGCTGCGATAATCTTCTTCGTTCTTGCTATGGTGGTAAACGTTGCGAATGCCTACTTCGGCGGTTCGAAGTCTGACGATACGTCAAGCTCCGTAACTTCCTCCGTTGCTTCCGAGGTTTCTTCCTCCGCAGGAACTGCCGAGGACTCCGGAACTGCTGAATCCGGCGCGGCTGGCGGGACTGCTGAAACCTCCGGCACGGCTGATACCGGCTCGAAGGCTGAAAGCGCTGCGGATTCCGGCAGTGCAGACAGCGCGGCTTCAACTGCTGAACAGTAAAAACGGGACAGGCATTACCGCCTGTCCTTTTTGTTAATAACATGTGAATTCGCGGATAAAATATTTTTAGAGGTGACCTTTAATGATGAGAAAGGAACAAAATGAATAAACTGAAAATCACGATACTGATGATGTTATATGACGCCGGCGAAAAGGGGCTTTCCGACAAGCAGCTCGCCGACCGTCTGGACATAAACAAAAAGGGCTTCAAGAAGCTCGAAACCGCCCTTTCCGAAATGAAGCAGCACAACGACATCGCCTACAAAAAGGGCATGTGCTGGATAAAGCACCCGGAGCTTTTCTTCAAAGCGGAGGTCACCAGGGTGACCCCTAAATCCGGATTCATCAGGGAGCTTGGCGATATGCCCGTTGAGTATTTCGTGCGCGGGCGTGACCTGATGGGCTCCATTCCCGGGGATATCGTGCTCGCGAGAAAGACCAGGGAAGCGGACGAGCGTTTCTCCGCCGAGGCGGTCGTTATGTCCGTGCTGGAGGCAAACAACGGGCTCCAGACCGGCGTCATCGTTGCGGAGGGCAACAAGCTGATGGTGCTCCCGGACAAGCTGTGCAACGACCCGCTGGTCATTGCGAAGGTGTCCAGGGCGGCTGCGATGCACGTCGGGGACAAGGTGGTTTTCTCGATAAAGAAGCGCGGCGAGCGCCACATGGACCACACGGTCAACATCGTGGACGTATTCGGCTCCAGCGATAACGCAAAGGCAGGCGCGGACGCCTACATGCTTTCCAACGCGCTGCATGTGGATTTCCCGGACGAGGTGCTGTACGAGGCTTCAAAGCTGGATATCGACGAGCCTGACCCGGACGAGGTGCTCCGCAGGCTCGACCTGCGCGGCGAGCCGATTTTCACCATCGACGGCGCGGATACAAAGGACATCGACGACGCGGTCAGCATCGCCAAGACCGACCGCTGCTACAAGCTGGGAGTGCACATCGCGGACGTTTCGCATTATGTCACCAAGGGCAGCAAGCTCGACGAGGAAGCATTCTACCGCGGCACCTCGATCTACTACGCGGACCAGGTGGTGCCTATGCTGCCAAGGCAGCTTTCTAACGGGATATGCTCGCTGAATCCGCAGGTGGACAGGCTCGCGTTTTCCTGTCTGATGGACGTCAGCTTTGACGGAAAGCTGCTGAATTACCGCTTCGAAAAATCGGTCATCAGGAGCCGCGTGAAGGGCGTTTACTCCGAGGTCAACAGCATAATCGACGGCACTGCCGACGAGGAGATTAAGGCGAAGTACGCGAAGGTCATCGACCGCATTCCGATAATGAAGGAGCTTGCGGATATCCTTGTGAAGAACCGCATAGAGCGCGGCGCTCCGGAGATAGACACCTCCGAAACCAAGATAGTCACCGATGAAAACGGCGTGTGCGTTGACGTAAAGCCGCGCACCACCGGAGT
>CAKSHG010000327.1 GCA_934456315.1 uncultured Oscillospiraceae bacterium
CGCCGATACCGTCGCGCCAGTGGTATTCATCGGCGAAGCAGCCGCCGGGCCAGCGCAGCACGGGGAGCTTTATCTGCATGAAAGCGTCGATGACGTCCTTGCGGTAGCCCTCGATGTTGGGAATATCGCTGTTTTCGCCGACAAAGATCCCGTCGTAAATGCAGCGTCCGAGATGCTCGGAGAAGTTTCCGTAGATTTCGCGGTTGATGTGGGACTTTTTCTCAAGCGGGTTGAGGGTGAGATGAAGTGTGTTCATTATGAGATATCCTTTCAGAGTTTATTTTCTGGTTTGATTATAACAGATTGACAGCGGCTTTTCAATGATGTATAATATCAATAAAATGATATATCGTACTATTGGAGGAAAACATGGAACTTCACGCTATGGGAATAGGCTACCGGCACGATGAGAATTTCCGGATATACCGCCCGGAGGGTTCGGGGGATAATCTGCTGCTCATCTTCCGGACGCCGTCGTTTGTCACTATCGGCGGCGGGCGGGTGGAGGTGCCGCCGGATTCTGCGGTGCTGTATAAAAAAGCCGCCCTGCAGGAATATGGGGCGGTTGGCGTGGGATATATCAACGACTGGGTCCACTTCGGGTGTGATGAAACTGATACATTCTTCGAGCGACTTGGGATACGGTTCGGGCAGCCGGTTTACGGAGTTCCGCTGTCTGCGGGAAGCATACTCGAGCTGCTGAAGCTTGAAACCGTATCGGATACGCCGAAAAGCCGGGAATGTACCGGGCTGCTGCTCCGGCTGCTTATCGCGGAGGTTTTCAGCGGAGCAGGCGGGGCGGCGGCTTCGCCACACAGCGACGGGCTCCGCAGGCTTCGCGCGGAGATATACGGGGATCCATCGAAAAGCTATACGATAGAGGAGCTTGCGGCGCGGCTGTCGCTAAGCGCATCATACTTCCAGACGCTGTACCGCGCGGAATTCGGCGTAAGCTGCTACGAGGACGTGCTGCGTGCAAAGACCGGGCTTGCGGAGTACTACCTCGCGAATACGGATATGCAGGTGCGGGAGATTTCAGCACTGTGCGGGTTCGAGAACGACGTTCATTTCATGCGTCAGTTCCGGAAGCGCACCGGGCTTACCGCGCTGGATTACCGCCGCCGTTCGAAAGGTCAGCAGAGCGTATAGGGAGTGCGGTTTATGCGTGCGAGCATGTTCTTTGTTATGTAGAGCTTGTGGGTGCGTCCGGTGGGGTCTGCGTAGTAGGTCAGGCGGGTGGACATGCGTTCTGCGGGCACTTCGACGCGCATGGTCAGGTTCTTCATTTGGAGGACCAGCTTCTTGTATACCTTGAGCAGGCAGGCGGGGCACTCGACAAATGCGCCGTCGGCGGTGGAGAATCCGCTGGTTATGTACAGCTTTCCGCGCTTCAGGCAGAGGTCCTTTGTGCGGGTGGAGTAGCTTGCTTCTATGACGCAGCCTGCGTTCGCATTATAGCAGCCGAGCGGGAGGTTTTCATCGATCTCTCCGGCTTCGGGCAGGTAGAAGTAATAGTGGGAGCAGCGGCTGTCGATAATGGAGGCGTCGCCGGAAACGATCTTGTTGCCGTTCTGCTTTAAGATAACGCAGCCCATGCCGACTGCGATCTGCGCGAGCTGTGTGAATACCTCGCGTTCCATATAGTAGGTCATCTGTTTTCCCATGTGTTGTGCTTCCTTTCGGTTTTTTTCAGGATCTCCGCGCGGTTTGGTCAAATCGCGGTGATATGCGCGGGGTGATATGCTGATTTTTATTCAAAAAGGGTATTGCAATTCTGCGGGGAATGTGCTATCATATATCAGTGCCTTGAGGCACATAAAATCAAATACGGTGTTTTCTTTGTCCAACCACCGTTAAAAAACAAGGAGTTTTTTTATGCCTAAAAATGAGATCTTCCAGACCAAGAACCT
>CAKSHG010000328.1 GCA_934456315.1 uncultured Oscillospiraceae bacterium
CGGCTGTACATGATACTGGCGGTGCTGGAAAAGCGCACCGGGTTCTTCTTCGGCGGAGTGGACGTTTACATCAACATCGTCGGCGGGCTTCGCCTGGACGAGCCTGCGGCTGACCTCGCGGTAGCGATGGCACTGTACTCCGGGCTGTGCGACAAGGTGATACCGGAAAAGCTGATGGTATTCGGCGAGGTGGGGCTCGGCGGCGAAGTCCGGGCGGCTTCCCACGTCCGGGAGCGCGTCAAGGAGGGCGCGCGGCTCGGCTTTGAGCGGTGCATTATACCGAAGCAGAGCTTCTCATCGCTAAGCAAAAGTGAAAACTACGGAATACAGATAATCGGCGTGCGGACGCTCGAACAGGCGTTCCGCGCGATAAATGCGGATAAGGAGAATAAGCAATGACGAACTGCGACGACTGCGTGAATTACGTTTACGACGAGGAATGCGACTGCTGGACCTGCCTCGTCAACCTTGACGAGGACGAGATGTACCGCTTTATGTGCGGAACGAATTACAACTGTCCGTATTACTCATCTGACGATGAGTATTCCATCGCCCGCAAGCAGTAAATACAGTAAGACCTCCAGCCTGAAAACTGGAGGTCTTATCATTTATCTGTACCGTCACTTGTTCATTTCCCAGTGTGCAAGGGTTATCGTTTCGAATCCCTTCGGAGAAAGGATCGGCTTTGCGATGCGCTTCTTTGTTTCCTCGGAAAGAGCGCGGTTCTGTGCGAACTCTGCGCCTGCCCTGGTTATCTCAGCAAGGTATCCCTCGCGCTGGCGCTTTGCCTTTTCCGCAATGAACAGCTCGCCCTCCGGACACAGAATAGCTGTGTAGTGACCCTCGCCTGCGATAAGGTCAAGCTGCTTCAGCAGCGCAGGGTACATCGGCTTTTCATCAACGTATCCGCAGGTCGTGATGACTACCAGGCGCTTGTCGTGCATGGATTCGTCACGCAGCTCATGGAAGCTCGCGTTCTTGTCCTCGACAAGATTTCCCATGTACGGCAGCATGAACGGCAGACAGCGGTCGGTCGTCGCCTTCATCTGAGAGGGCATTCCGAAGAAGTACAGCGGAAAGCTCTCGATAACGATATCCGCAGCCTTTATCTTTTCGTAGATATCCTGCATGTCGTCCCTGATAACGCAGCTGCCGGGAGTTTTGCTCCAGCAGGAGAAACAGCCCAGACATGGTCTGATGTCCTTTTTATAGAGGTTTACCTGCTCTACCTCTGTGTCGGCGGGAAAGCCTTTCAGGAACGCCTTTGTGATGTTCAGGGTATTGCTGCGCTCCGCCTTGGGGCTTCCGTTCAATACTAATACTCTCATTTATTCTCCTTAATCGTCGTTTTCCGGCAGGGATATGCTGTAGTAATACACCCCGCCGCACGCTCTGATGATACCTTCTCTGAATATCCCGGACATCGGGAAATCGTCCTGCCCGCAGCGTTTATAGTAGCTCTCCCGGCGCGTCCATTCGCGGTAGAACATGTCCGCCTTTTCCGCTCCGGAGCATATTTGCAGACTGTGCAGCTCCCGCGGCTCCATGAATGTTTTCGCGAGCTCCTCGATACGCTCTGCGCCGGATTCGCGTGCGTGCTGGATATCCGCGCCGACAGACGCGTCCGCGCCCGTTGCAAGGCAGCACAGCGCGGCTCCCTCGGAATGCGAAATGCTGAAATCAACGTCGCTGCGGTTTATCACGCAGGGTCTGCCGTTGTTGTCGCGCATTATCGCGAGGTCGCGGCGGTCTATGCCGTTCTTTTTCAGAAGGTTGTCCAGCAGCAGGAAGCCGCAGGCGCTCTCCTCGAAACGGTCGCCGTGCACTCCGGTCTTTCCAGCCTTGGAAACGAGGTAGTCGAAATACTCCGAGCATACGCCGGAATACT
>CAKSHG010000329.1 GCA_934456315.1 uncultured Oscillospiraceae bacterium
TCGTCCCATGTGAGCTGGGCGCACTTATCCTTGCCGACTACCCTGAAATTCTGCGGTGCCTTTAAAACCTGTGCCATTTGTCAAACCTCTGCCTTGCTGAATGATTTTCTAAGCTTTTCAAGCCTGTCGTAGTTGCGGTAGAACGAATAGTACGCCCCGCAGAAATGCTGGATATCGTCTATTCTCATTCTGAACCCGTCGTGCCGCACAAAGAAACCTCCCAGGTCGCTGGCGGGGTATTTCAGATACATGACGAACTCCGGATAGCCGTAGCCGTTCAGCATGTAGTCCGCGCGGCGGTATATCGTTTCAACGAATTTCTGCGCCCTGAACTGCGTGAGATAGCTGCACTCCAGACCCTGCTCGACAATGCGGGAATACAGCTCGAAAGTGGTGCACAGCAGCTCAAGGTAGGTGTGGTAGGTGGTGTCCTGCCTGTAGATGCGGTCGAGGTTCACGTTCGCGTTTTTCAGCCCGAAGCTAAGGTACCTGTCCTCGGGGAGGTACTTCGTAAGCTCGTTCATCGCGTAAGCAACCCAGTGGTCGCGGTACTTCTCGTAGCCCTCGCGGATAAACCTGTCCGCGGAGAGCGCAGCGGCGTCCAGCCACTTCCTGTCCCCGGTCAGACCGTACAGCCGCGCCAGCGCGAAAGTCGCCTCTCCGTCGTAGTAGACTGTGCGGAACTTATCCTTCGGCGAAAGCGTTGGGAAATTCAGGACGTGGAAAAAGCTCCCGTCCCGCTTGTCGAACAGCTCCAGGATACCGTTTCCCAGCTCCTCACACAGCGTGCGGTACTTATCCGAGCCAGTCGCGTCCATGTACTCCGTCAGCATGATGACTGCGATGGCGTTGCCGCCTATCTTGACCTCCCCCCTGGTTTTCTCCGCAAGGTAGACCGTGTTCGTGACGCCGGGGCGGTCGGGATACTTCTTGAATGTGTTCGCGACCATGTAGCCTGTAGCTTTCTGAATCTGACCCAGCGTGAATTTGTCCTTTGTCAGCCGGTAGGAGCAGATAAGGCTCCATATCGACGAGGAATGCCGCAGGATATTGTACCCGGGTATCTCCTTGTGGAAAATCGGGTAGTAGCCGTACTCGAACCTGCCGTCCAGCCCGACCATATTTTCGAGGTACTGCGACGACGTTTCAATGACCTCCAGCGCGGTCCTGTCGTCGAAAGTCCCGGTGATACGCCTGCCGCAGTCGTTTCCGCTTTCATAGAGCGGGTAAGCGTTATCCCCGTCGGTGAAGAAGCTGCGGCAGTCAAACAGCCGCACTTCCTCCGGGAAGCCGGAAAGCGTTTTCAGACCGCACTCCGAAAGCCTCCTGTTGACCTTTACCAGCTCGATTTTGTGCTCCTTGTAGGTTATCACCCGGGAGCCGTTTATCTCGCCCTCGATGAGCGCGGTTTCCATGCCCTCGTCAAAGGAAATGCCCCTGCGGAAAAACTCGTTGCGGCTCCTGGTGATAAGCTCCTCCAGCGTCGTGAACGGGACCCTCTCGCTTCTGACCGTGATGTCCGACTTCACCCAGGCGGGATTCAGCCCGTTCTTCCGGACGTACTCCCGGGCGTTCCGGCAGGCTCTGTCCCACGCAGATTCCGGGGAGTCCCCCGCCCCGCGCAGCACCACTGCCCGGCTGTTGATATCGCAGACGGAAAGGAACGCAGCATACTTCCCGCCGTTCATCTCCTCCGCAGAATCCGTGGCGAGTTTCTCAAATCCGCCGCTTTCCGCATAGTTATCCCGCAGGATATCCAGTTTTTTTTCAAGGCTGTTCAGATAATCAGCGATAACATGTGGATCAGATACTGCCATAGGCACCTCCGGAAATAACACCTGTGATTTCTTTGATTATAGC
>CAKSHG010000330.1 GCA_934456315.1 uncultured Oscillospiraceae bacterium
GACCCAGGCGGGCTACGTCGGCGAGGACGTTGAAAACGTTCTGCTTCGTCTTATACAGGCGGCTGACTACGACATCGAGGCTGCCGAGCGCGGCATAATCTATATCGACGAGATCGACAAGATCTCCAGACGCAGCGAGAACACCTCCATCACCCGCGACGTAAGCGGCGAGGGCGTTCAGCAGGCGCTGCTGAAGATCGTCGAGGGCACTATTTCGAACGTACCTCCCCAGGGCGGCAGAAAGCACCCCCATCAGGAGTTCATCCAGATCAACACCAAGAACATACTGTTCATTTGCGGCGGTGCGTTCGAAGGACTTGAGAAGATGATAGCTTCCCGCGTTTCAAGCTCCGCGATGGGCTTCGGCGCTGATGTCGCTTCCAAGAAGGAGAAGGAGAGCTACAAGATACTCCACCAGGTGAGCCAGGAGGATCTCGTGAAGTTCGGTATCATCCCTGAGCTTATCGGTCGTCTGCCGGTCGTTACAGTGCTCGACGCGCTGGACGAGGAGGCGCTGGTGCGTATCCTCGACGAGCCGAAGAACGCGCTCATCAAGCAGTACAAGTACCTGTTCAACGCCGACAACATCGACCTTGAGTTCGATCAGGACGCTCTGCGCGCCATCGCGAAGAAGTCCATCGAGCGCAACACGGGTGCGAGAGGACTGCGCTCCATCGTTGAAGCCACTCTGCGCGACATCATGTTCACTGCGCCGAGCGACGAAACGATAAGCAAGATAACGATAACCGCCGACTGCGTAAACGGCACCGGCGAGCCGGTTATCGAGCACGACAGAAAGAAAAAGCCTGCAACTAAGAAAGCGGCAAAGAACTGACGAACAAACGGCAGGCATTATGTCTGCCGTTTTTTGTATCCAGGAGGAAACATGTCGGAAAAATCAACGTTTGAACTGATATACGACGTCGTGCGCCGTATTCCCCGGGGAAAGGTCGCGACCTACGGTCAGATAGCCATGCTCGCCGGGAATCCGCGCTGGGCGAGGGCGGTCGGCTACGCGCTGCACGCGAATCCGGAGCCGGGGGTAATCCCGTGCCACCGCGTGCTGAACAGGTTAGGGAAAACCGCTCCGGCGTTCGCTTTCGGCGGCGCCGACAGGCAGGCGGAGCTTCTTAGGGCGGAGGGGGTCGAGGTTTCCGGCGACGGTTTCGTCGACCTGGACAGGTTCCTATGGGACGGTTTGTGAGGTATTGTGAAAAGTGCGGCAACATTAATTACCAGCTTTCCGGCGAGCTGAAGAAGCAGAATTCGGTCAGGTTCTGGGCGAAAGTCGGCGTGCTCGCGGCAGGCGCTGTTGTTATTGCGGCTGCGGTGGTGTTTCCGACAATGCTCGGGCAGGTGGGTTCCAAGCGGGACATAGAAGCCGCGCAGGAACCGTGGAAGGATTATCCGATGTACGAATTCTACAGTGCGTGGGCTGATTCCGGGCTGGAGTATTATCTTGTTGACATTTATTTTGCAGATATCAGCGAAAACAAGGAACTTTGGTGGACGCAGTTTTCGGATCATTTTCCGGTGAACAGCGCGGAAGAAATGAATGAACGATTTGTTGAGGTGGGAGGTTGACCATGGTAAAGGAAGTATTCAGGCTGATTTCAAGCGCCGCTATTCTTGCGGCGGTCATCATCGGCGTTAAGGCGGCAGACAAGTTCGTAAAGCAGCTCAAGGGTAAAAATGACGAGGATATAATAGATATCTGAACAAACTGATTCTTTACAAATAAGTACAGATATGCTATAATCAAAGAAATCACAGGTGTTATTTCCGGAGGTGCCTATGGCAGTATCTGATCCACATGTTATCGCTGATT
>CAKSHG010000331.1 GCA_934456315.1 uncultured Oscillospiraceae bacterium
GGCGCAGTATATCGGGATATCGCCGATTATCTCAATGCCGTTGTCGTTGGCGTACCGCTTGAGCTTATTCCACTGCTGGAAGAACTTGAATTGCAGGAAGATGTTGAAGTCCATCTCGGCTGCGTATTTCTTCTCTGCGGATTTCAAGGCGGACGGCTCGCGCAGGCGCAGCGGCTTTTCCCACTCGCTCCACGCCTTACCGCCGTGGGCGTCCTTGAGCGCCATGAACAGCGCATAGTCGTGCAGCCACTTATTTTCCGCGAGGAACGCTCCGTATTCTTCGGAAACGTTTCCATTCTTCTGCGAAGAAAAGCGCCTGTAGGCGTGCTTCATCACCTTGTAGAACTGCTCATACATCGTGGCGTAGTCGATGTAGCGCGGGTTTTCGCACCACTCGATGTCCTCATACTCGCTCTTTTTCAGCAGCCCCTCCTCTGCAAGCGTATCAAGGCTGATGAAATAAGGATTCCCGGCGTATATCGAGAAGCTCTGATATGGTGAATCGCCGTAGCTCGTCTGGGAGAGCGGCAGTATCTGCCATATGCTCTGCCCCGCCTTTTTAAGGTAGTCTACAAAATCGTATGCTTCCCTGCCCATGGAGCCTATGCCATACTTGTTCGGCAATGAGGCTATGTGCAGGAGTATCCCGCTTTTTCTCATTCGTTTACCTCCGTTCGTTTCATGCAGGCGGAATCCCCCGCCTTGTACTGTGCACGAAGCGTTACATGACTTGCTTCCGCGCCGTTTTCTATCATGTTCACCAGCATTCTGACCGAAAGGCTTGATATCTGGTGCAATGGCTGTGAAAATGTGGCTATTCTCGGGTTGGAGAAATCCGCGATATCGATACCGTCGAATCCGACCACCGAGATATCCTCCGGAACGCGCTTCCCCATATCGAGGAACGCCCTGACCGCTCCCACCGCGATGATATCTGACATCGCGAACACTGCGGTCATATTCTTGCTGCGATGGAACAGCGCTATCGCCGCCTCGTAAGCCGACGAGAATGTGTAGCTGCACTGCTCGCACACCGGCTCCGGAGCGCCGCTCTCCGCGCATTCCTGCGCGAATCCCGAGTAACGCAGCCCGGACGGACCTGAATCCAGGTCGCCGCCGAGTATCCCGATGCTGCGGTGTCCCAGTCGCAGAAGCTCCGCCGCCGCGGAGCGTCCCCCGTCGAAGTCGTCGACGCTGACCGACGAGAGATTCGGGAAACCAAGCTCATTTGCGCTCGCCGTGCTAAGCACGCAGGGAACGCTTATCCCGGAAAAGCTCCTGCGGAAATTGCGGATATCGCCGCCCAGGAAGATTATCCCGGCTGGCTTCTGCTCAACGCAGAGCTGCGCTGCGGTCTGGACCTCGTCCTCCTGCTCGTCTATGTAGTTCACGACCAGCTGAAGCCCCGCGTTTTCCGCCGCAGTCTGTATCTGCTCGATGAGCGGAGAGAAGAACAGGTTGCTGCTGCCATTGACAATGAGCAGCACCGAATTCGGAGCGGTCTGGCGCATTCGCCGCGCGTTTCCGTTCGGGGTGTAGTTGTATTTCTGTATTACCTCGTTTATCCGGGCGCGGGTCGCCTCGCTTATCTCGCTGCTGCCGTTGAGCGCGCGGGAAACCGTGCTCACTCCACAGCCGGCGAGCCTTGCTATGTCCTTTATCGTCATGCTGTCACCTTGTTCTGCTGATTTACCGAAAACGTTTCCGGCAATTATGATTTTATCACATAATCGCGGAATTTTCAAGCCTTTCTGCGAAATTCCATCTAATGCACAAAGTTTCGTAACGGGTTTCGGCAACACGCACAACTATCCGT
>CAKSHG010000332.1 GCA_934456315.1 uncultured Oscillospiraceae bacterium
GTGCTATACACATTTTCTCTCAAACAAGGTTTTTAGAGGTGACCATTTATCAAACCCGCGGGAATGATAAAAAAATATACAGCTTTGGCGCCGTGATGAAAACTTTATCACGGCGGTTTTTCTGTATATTGTATATTCCTCCGAGAAATGCTAAGATATAATCACCGAAAGGATAAATGACCGCCGACCACACAGCGGCGAGGATATCAAGGAGGAATTTGTATGTATTATTCAAGCGGCAACTACGAAGCATTCGCACGCCCCAGAAAACCCGAGGGCGTAGACGGAAAATCAGCATATATCGTCGGCAGCGGACTTGCAGCGCTGACAGCAGCCTGCTATCTCGTGCGTGACGGGCAGATGAAGGGCGAGCACGTCCATATTCTCGAAAAGGGAGAAACCGCCGGCGGCGCATGCGACGGCTGGAAGTTCGAAAACATCGGCTATGTAATGCGCGGCGGACGCGAGATGGACAACCACTTCGAGGTAATGTGGGACCTGTTCCATTCCATTCCGTCCATCGAAACGGAAGGCGTTTCCGTCCTGGACGAATACTACTGGCTGAACAAGGCTGACCCGAACTACTCTCTCTGCCGCGCGACCGTAAACCGAGGCGAGGACGCCCACACCGACGGAAAGTTCGATATCTCCGACAAGGGCGCAATGGAGATAATGAAGCTGTTCTTCACCCCTAACGAACAGCTCCAGGACAAGAAGATAACCGACTTCTTCGACGACGAGGTGCTGAACTCCAACTTCTGGCTCTACTGGCGCACCATGTTCGCATTCGAGAACTGGCACAGCGCGCTTGAAATGAAGCTGTATATCCAGCGCTTTATCCACCACATCGGCGGTCTGCCGGATTTCAAGGCGCTGCGCTTCACGAAGTACAATCAGTATGAGTCCATGATACTCCCGATGGTGAAGTACCTGGAGAGCTTCGGCGTGCAGTTCCACTTCGGCGTAAAGGTAGTCAACGTACAGTTCGACTGCAAGCCCGACCGCAAACAGGCTACCCGCATCGACGTCATCAGGAACGGTAAGAACGAGAGCATCGACCTCACCGAGAACGACCTGGTATTCATCACCAACGGCGGCTGCGTAGAGAACTCCACCATGGGAAGCCAGAATACTCCCGCCAAGTTCGATACCGAGATCCGCGAGGGCGGCGGCTGGGATATGTGGCGCAAGATCGCCGCACAGGACCCCGCATTCGGTCACCCCGACAAGTTCTGCGGCAATCCCGAGCTCTGCAACTGGATGAGCGCGACCGTTGAAACCCTCGACCAGCGCATTATCCCGTATATCAAGAACATCTGCAAGCGCGACCCGTTCAGCGGCAAGGTAGTTACCGGCGGGATCGTCACCGTCAAGGATTCCTCCTGGCTGTTAAGCTGGACGATCAACCGCCAGCCTCAGTTCCGCGAGCAGCCCAAGGATCACTGCCTCGTTTGGGTATACGCCCTGTTCAGCGACAAGCCCGGCGACTATATCAAGAAGCCCATGCGCGAATGCACCGGTAAGGAGATCTGCATGGAGTGGCTGTATCACATCGGCGTTCCGGAGGATCAGATCGAGGACATGGCGGAGCACTCTGCGAACACCGTTCCGGTAATGATGCCGTATATCGACGCGTTCTTCATGCCGAGAGCCTACGGCGACAGACCCAAGGTAGTTCCGGACGGCGCCGTAAACTTCGCGTTCCTTGGTCAGTTCGCTGAAACTCCCCGGGACACCATCTTCACCACCGAATATTCCATGCGTACCGGCATGGAGGCAGTCTACACCCTGCTCAACGTTGACCGCGGCGT
>CAKSHG010000333.1 GCA_934456315.1 uncultured Oscillospiraceae bacterium
TTGTTTGCGTGGTCGCCTGCAACTACCATCAGCGGCTCAAGAACTACCTTCTTGTACTCGCCAGCCTTTACAGCGGCAATTACATCATCAAGGGAAGGAGCAGCCTCAACAGTGCCAACGAAATAGTTGGTGTGACCGCCGCTTGTCAGGAGGTCCTGCATCTTCTGGTAAACTGCGTTGGATTCAGCCTCGGTACCGTGACCCATGAATACGATAGCGGTTTCGCCGTCGTCGTAGTCCTTTGTCCAGTCAACGATAGCGTCTGCAACGGTCTGGAAATCCTCGTCGGAAGTCAGCAGCGGGTCGCCGATAACTACCTTCTCGAATGCGTCGGAATAATCTGCTATCTTTCCGCAAAGCTCATCGTACTCAAGTCCGTTCATCAGGTGAGTGGGCTGTACAACAAGGTTCTTAACGCCGTTTGCTACGGCTCTGTCCAGGGACTCGCCGATATCGTCAATCTTCTCGCCGTCGCGTCTGTTGACATGGTCGATAACGATGTTCGCAGTGAAGCCTCTTCTGACGGAGTAGTCGGGGAATGCTGTTTCGAGGTCGTTCTCGATAGCGCCGATAGTCAGGCGGCGGCTGTCGTTGAAGCTGGTGCCGAAGCTAAGTACCAGCAGCTCGTTTTCGCCGATGCCGTCCTGGTTTCTGGGGTTGTCGAGAGATGCGTCGCCGGTGTTATAGTCCTCGTCGTCTGCATCTGCGGTAGCGGCGGATTCAGCGGTAGCTGCCTGCGCGGTGGAAACGGTGGAATCCTCGTCTGCGGGAGCGCTTTCAGCAGTGGAAGCTGTGGAGGAGCTTACGGACTCGGAGGATGTGCTCTCGCTGGAGGAATTTCCGTTTGAGGAGCAGCCGGTGAGTGCAGTCAGTGAAGTTGCAGCAGCAAGAACCGCAGCAAGAATGAGCTTTGAAGATTTCATAGTTGTGTTCCTTTCATTATGTGGAACACGCGGAATGTGGTTCACTAAAAATGCCCTTTTCAAGGAGAAAAGGGCACGACAAAACCGACGCTGGAACAGCGCCTGAAAAGCGTACGACCAATACCTCGTGATCCGGGATACTATCCCTGTACATTCAGACGGCAGGTTTCCTGGCTTGAGGATCATCGCAGCATACCGCCTTCCCGGTTTCCCAGTGGCTGAAACTCAGGGCTTATATCAAGCGCCTGAAGCTTCGTGGTACCTGCTCCCCTGATACAGTGACGAGATCGTGCAGGATTCTCACCTGCTTCCCTTTTACCCGCAGCCGCGGAATGATTCGCGCTGCGGCACCGCCCTACTTATTCTGTTTTAAGATTGCCGCGCTTTTATCCGGAATAGCGCGGAGGCTGTATATACATTCTGCCACTAGTGAATTATACCACGAAAATAATTATTTTCAATACCTTTACGGAATTTTTGTATCATTGCACAAAATGACGCGGCACACAAATCCCCGCTTTGTTGATGATATACCCGGAACGATTGGAGATTATAAACAAAAAATATATCCCGATATAGCTTAATTTTATAAGCAAAAGCGGTTGAATTTACGCAGGATATGGAGTAAAATAAAAGGTATGGGACTATCGGTGCTCCCCGGAAAGGGAGATAATAGGGAAACAGGTGCAAGACCTGTGCAGTCACGCTGCCGTAAGGAACAGTCCTTCCCCATGCATAACGCACATGCAGCCACTGGGAAACCGGGAAGGCGGGGACGGGCGCTTACTCCGAGCCGGAATACCTGCCGCTTAGCATGTCCCGCGCAGCTCTGCGAGCGACGGAGGTGTGCAAAAATGCCGGGCGGCGTCCGGCTGTTTTTTGC
>CAKSHG010000334.1 GCA_934456315.1 uncultured Oscillospiraceae bacterium
CAGGCGGAGTACGTTGCGGAGATAAAGCTGCGCCACATCAACCGTGAGTATATTCTCAAGCGCACCCAGGAAACCGCCGACCTCGAAAAGGAGATCGCGGACATGGAGGATATCCTCGGCAGCGACAACCGCGTGAACAAGCTGATAATCGACGAGCTGCGGGACATCTCCAAGAAATACGGGCAGCCCCGCCGTACGATGTTCCTCTATGATGTGGAGGAATCCGCGGATATCGCGGAGGAGCCGGTGAAGCTCGGTCCAGTGAACATCTTCCTGACCCGCGAGGGGTACTTCAAGAAGATAACTCCGCAGTCGCTGCGCATGAGCAATCAGCACAAGCTGAAAGAGAACGACGAGATAATCTGGTCCGGCGAGGTGAACGGCGGCGCAGAACTGCTGTTCTTCACCGACAGGCATCAGGTCTACAAGACTCGCTGCACTGATTTCGACGAAACCAAGGCGAGCGTCATGGGCGACTATATCCCGGCGAAGCTCGGATTTGACGACGGCGAGAGCATTAAATTCATGGCGGTGACGGAGGACTACAGCGAAACGCTGGTCACATTCTACAAGAACGGAAAGTGCGCCAAGGTCCCGCTTTCGAGCTACGAAACCAAGACCAAGCGCCGCAAGCTCTCCGGAGCCTATTCCGACCTTTCGGAGCTTGTGGGAATGTTCCTGATAAAGGGCGACGCGGATTTCGTTCTGCGTTCCACTGCGGGAAAGGCGCTGGTATTCAACACCGCGCTGGTGCTTCCAAAGGCTGCGCGTGACACACAGGGCGTGCAGGTAATGCGCCTGACAAAGGCGGAGCTTGCAGGGGCTTATCCTGCGGAAAACAGCGGCGTAAAGGATATCGAAGCGCTGCGCATAAAGTCGATACCCTCTGCGGGAACGGCCACTGACGATGATATAACACAGCTCACGCTGATGTAATAACGGAGGACATAAAATGCTTACAGATATTGAGATAGCACAGCAGGCGAAGATGAAGAAGATCGGCGAGATCGCCGCAAATCTTGGCATTGAGGAGGACGAAGTCGAGCAGTACGGTCACTACAAGGCAAAGCTGAACCAGAAGCTGTTCAACCGCCTGGCAGACAAGCCGGACGGAAAGCTGATACTCGTCACCGCCATCAACCCCACCCCGGCGGGCGAGGGCAAGACCACCACATCGGTAGGTCTGTGCGAGGCTATGAACAAGACCGGCAGAAAGGCTATCCTGGCTCTGCGCGAGCCGTCCCTGGGACCGGTGTTCGGTATAAAGGGCGGCGCGGCAGGCGGCGGCTACGCGCAGGTAGTCCCGATGGAGGACATCAACCTGCACTTCACCGGAGATATGCACGCCATCACAGCGGCTAACAACCTCCTCGCGGCTCTCATGGATAACCATATCCAGCAGGGCAACGCGCTTGGTATCGACGTCCGCAGGATACTGTTCAAGCGCTGCCTCGACATGAACGACAGAGCGCTCCGCAACATCGTTATCGGCATGGGCGGAAAGGTCAACGGTATCCCGCGCGAGGATCATTTCCACATCACAGTTGCAAGCGAGATAATGGCTATCCTCTGCCTTGCTTCCGACCTTGACGACCTCAAGAAGCGCCTGGGCAATATCCTGGTAGCCTACACCTATTCCGGCGAGCCGGTATACGCCCGCGACCTCAAGGCTGTCGGCGCAATGACCGCGCTCCTCAAGGACGCTATCAACCCCAACCTCGTCCAGACCCTGGAGGGTAATCCCGCGCTTATCCACGGCGGTCCCTTCGCGAATATCGCGCATGGCTGCAACTCCGTAAG
>CAKSHG010000335.1 GCA_934456315.1 uncultured Oscillospiraceae bacterium
ATTGCTCCGTGACGAGGGTACTGTCGATTATCGCTATCCCGCCGGGCTTCACTGCGTTGATGAACTTGTCAAAGCTCGGTCCGTTCATCGCTACCAGGATATCCGGGTCGGTGACGTAGGGGGAGCCTATCGGCTGGTCGCTTAGGCAGACTGTGCAGTTGGCAGTACCGCCGCGCATTTCCGGTCCGTAGGACGGAAGCCAGGAAACCTGCTTGTCCTGGTAAAGTCCGAGGTAGGCAAGGAGCTTTCCCGCGAACAGTATCCCCTGTCCGCCGAAGCCTGCAAATATCGTTTCTGTCGTCATCTTATCGCGCCCTCCTTGAATACTCCCAGGGGATAATACGGTACCATGTTATCCTTGAGCCACTTTATTGCCTCCACCGGAGAAAGTCCCCAGTTGGTCGGGCAGGTCGAAAGCACTTCGATGAGCGAGAATCCCTGCTTGTTCTTCTGGAACTCGAATCCCTTGCGTATCGCAGCCTTTGCCTTGCGGATATTCGCCGGGTCGGTCACGGTAACGCGCTCCGCCAGCGCCACGCCGGACAGCGTGGATATCATCTCGCAGACCCTTACCGGGAATCCCTCCACATCGGGGTTTCTGCCGTAGGGAGTGGTCTGCGTGACCTGTCCCGGGAGCGTTGTCGGCGCCATCTGACCGCCGGTCATTCCGTAGGTGGTGTTGTTTATGAAAATAACGGTGATGTTCTCGCCGCGGGTCGCAGCGTGGACGGTTTCGGCGGTTCCTATCGCCGCAAGGTCGCCGTCGCCCTGATAGGTGAAAACGAACTTGTCGGGATTTCCGCGCTTTACTCCGGTCGCAACCGCCGGAGCGCGTCCGTGCGCCGCCTCTATCATGTCGCACGCGAAGTAATCGTAAGCCATTACCGAACAGCCTACCGGGCAGACACCGATGGTTTCGCCCTCGATGCCCATTTCATCGATGACCTCGGCTACAAGTCTGTGTACTATACCGTGAGTGCAGCCCGGGCAGTAATGGAACGGAACGTCCGTCAGCGAATGCGGTTTCTTGAATTCCGGCATATCAGTCAGCCTCCTTTTCGTTCAGGAGCTTTATCTGCTCGAAAATGGCGGTCGGTTTCGGGACCACGCCGCCGGTGCGTCCGTAGAACTCCACGGGAATGCGGCAGTCCAGCGCCAGCTTGACATCTTCTATCATCTGACCCATGGACATCTCCACGCACAGAACGCACTTTGCGTTCCTGCAAGCCTCGCGGACCTCCTGCACGGGGAACGGCCACAGCGTTATCGGGCGGACAAGTCCCGCCTTTATCCCCGCATCGCGGGCGCGGTCAACGGCAGCCTTTGCAAGTCTTGCAACGGAGCCGTATGCCGCTACGACTATATCGGCGTCCTCCGTCCTGTACAGCTCCGCTTCGTGGAGCTCCTTCTTAACGGTTTCGTAGCGCTCGAAACGCTCGAAGTTGAGCCGCTCAAGCTCCTCCGCCTGGAGGTACAGCGAATTTACTATGTTGTGCTTGCGCCTGTTGCCGTGTCCGTTGGTTGCCCAGGGCTTTTCGGACGCGTCGTGGCGCTGTATCTCGTCGGACTTGAATATGACCGGCTCCATCATCTGACCGAGCAGTCCATCTGCGAGTATCATCGCAGGCATGCGGTACTTGTCAGCTTCGTCGAACGCCCTGCCCATGTAGTCCGCCATTTCCTGGACGGTGGACGGAGCGAACACGAGTATCTGGAAATCGCCGTGACCCAGCGCGCGGGTAGCCTGCCAGTAATCCGACTGGGAGGGCTGTATACCGCC
>CAKSHG010000336.1 GCA_934456315.1 uncultured Oscillospiraceae bacterium
AGAAACCACCGCTCCCGCAAAGGGCAATCCTGACACCGGAGTTTCCGGAATTGCAGCAGTAGCAGGCGCAGCAGTTATTGCAGCCGGCATACTTTTCGCGACCAGAAGAAAGTAATTCCGTTTACGAAAGGAATGATCAGGATGAAAAACATCACACGAATCACAGCGGCGGCGCTTGCTATATGCTCTGTGCTTGCAGTTACGGGCTGCGACGAGCAGCAGGAGATAAGCAGCGCTCCGGCTTCCTCCAACACTCCGGCGCAGGCGACTACAGCGGCTACCACGGCAACCATGAACAAGGAGGACGCGGACAAAATCGCGGAAATCGACATCGGCGCTGAAAAGCTGGAAAACGGCGTTGTAAAGTTCCTGTCCTCATGGGATTTAAATCCCGCAGAGGGACAGCCGGTGGCTCCGGCGCTGGAGATGTTCCAGAGCCAGTTCGGCGGCAGGATAGAGTATGTAAACACCCCGTGGGACAGCCGTTACGACAAGCTCGCGGTGCTGGTGCAGGCGGACGATTCTCCGGATATGTTCAGCGCAGGCGACATGGACGTATTTCCCAAGGGCGCGATCAGTGGAATGTTCGAACCTCTTGACAAGTATGTTGATTTCAGCAGCGAGCTGTGGGCTCCCATGAGCGCGGTAAACGAGCAGTTCGCGTTCAACGGAAGCCACTATGTGGGCGCCGTTGACGTAGAGGGCGACTGCGTGATGTTCTACAACAAGAACACTATCCGCGACAATTCCCTTGACGATCCGGCGGAGCTTCTCGCAGAGGGCAAGTGGACATGGGACGCGCTATGGGAAATGATGACGAAATTCTGCGATGTTGACGCTGAAAAATACGCTACCGACGGCTGGTGGTTCGAGGGCGGATTTTCACTGACAACAGGCGTTCCTTATGTCGGCATGAGCGACGGAAAAATCGTACAGAACCTTGACAACGCGGTGCTCGAAAAGGCGCAGACCTTTATGCTGAACATGAATACGAATAACTTCCAGTTCCCGAAAGCGCAGTACAACTGGCAGGTTCAGCCGAAGCGCGTGGCAGACGGAAAGACCCTGTTCTATCCGGTAGGTCTGTACGCGATGTATCCCTACAACAACTACATTCAGGATTTCGCCGACAATCAGGCGGACGTAATGTTCGTCCCCATGCCGAAATGCACTGAAGCCGACGAGTATTACCTCCCCGCAAGAGTTTCCGGATTCTCCCTTGTAAAGGGTGCAAAGAACCCCGAGGGCGTAGCCGCTTATCTTAACTGCGCAATGGCTACCCGCGACAGCGAAGCGGCTGTCGAAATCGGAAAGCGCCAGGCATTTGAGGAGTACAACTGGACGCAGGAGCAGTGGGATATGTACCGCCTTGTAAATCAGATGACCGCTGAGCACCCGGTAATTGAGATGTACAACGCCGTTACCTCCAACGTAGCTGATCTCGTCAACAACCCGATGAAGGAAGCCTACAACAGCGGCGCAAGCTGGACCCAGACCCGTGAAACTATCCGCGCGGCAGTCCAGGCGGAGCTTGATTCGGCTAATGAAAAGCTCGCTGAAATAAACAAATGATTATAAGTTAATCCTCCCATATAAGCAGGGGCGCCAATTGATTGGTGCCCCTGTACTTTATTGTATATCGCGCCCCGGCAGTGCCGGGGGCAAAAAAGCTTTGGGAACCTCTAAAAACCGGTTTGAAAAGGGAAAATGGGTAGAGTGCGCCGAATGCGATGAAAGCCTCCTCGTAAGG
>CAKSHG010000337.1 GCA_934456315.1 uncultured Oscillospiraceae bacterium
CAGCTGTTCATCGACTTCCTCAAGGCGTCCGCCGAGCTGAACACCGACCCGGAGCTTGCCGGGAAAGTCAGGGATATGCTGCCTAAGCTGAAACCCTACCACATCAGCAGGACCGGACTGCTCAAGGAGTGGTTCGAGGAGGACGAGCCTGATTTCGACCGCAGCAGGATACAGAAGAATCACCGCCACATCTCCCACCTGATGGGGCTTTACCCCGGAAAGCGGATAAACCACTCCAGACCCGAGCTGATGAAAGCCGCCATCGCAACGATGAACGACCGCGGCGACGAATCCACCGGCTGGGCAAGAGCCTACAAGATAAACCTCTGGGCACGCACCGGCGACGGCGAGCGTACATACAAGCTGCTGCGCGGTCTGCTGGAAAGCTGCACGTTCCAGAACCTGTGGGATTTCCACCCGCCGTTCCAGATAGACGGCAATTTCGGGGCTTCCGCCGGGATAGCGGAAATGCTCCTGCAAAGCCACGAGGGTGAAATAAGACTGCTCCCTGCCCTGCCCGACGCATGGAAGGACGGCAGATTCACCGGGCTGTGCGCCCGCGGTGGTTTCGTGATCGACGCGGCGTGGAAAAACGGCTCCGTTACAAAGCTAAGAATTCTTCCGAAGCTCGGAGGCACCTGCAATCTCGCTGTCCCGATCGGCGGCAGAACGGAACACATATCGGCTGAAACCGAAAAGGGCAAGGCTCTGGAATATAAATTCTGATATCACACGGACGAGAGGTTTTGCACTTTTCGTCCGTAAATTTTGCAAAAATACTGCTTTTTTTCTCCAAAACCCCTTTATTTATTTCTGATTATATGCTATAATAAATACTAGTATTATAGTATCCTGATCATTAGTTTGGAAGGTGAAAGAAATGGCATTCTGTGACTTACGTCCTGTCAAGGTCAATAACGAAAGCACAGGCGTAACGTATATAATAGGCGACGTATTTGCAGTCTACGCCAACGCGCCGCAGCCGCTAATCTACAGCTGGGATCTGGTCCAGAAGGTCACCGAGGACAGACGCAGCATTACGATTCAGACCGAAAACTGCGATTTCATAATCCCAAAGAAGGATTTCAGCGCTTCAGCTGATTACTTCCGCGCCATCGCGATAATCGAATGCGCGCAGAAATCCGGAGGGTTCGAGTACGTCCACCAGCGCCGTATTCTCCCGCTGAAAAACGAATACATCGAAACCGACCCCGGCAAGGACGCCTACTACGGCACCTGCGAGATCGACGAAAACGACGCCGCCGCCACTTTTATCATGCTGATGAATTTCCGGCTGGTCAAGGTGCTGTGGCTGCTTGCTGTAATGCTTATGCTGATAATTCTGCTGGCTCTCCACCTTTTCGTCGGGATAACCCGCAGCAACGTTCTGTACTTCATTCCTATCTCAATGATCGGCGGCGCGATACTCACGCTTATCGTCTACATGATATGCCACGCAGTCGCACGCAGGAAGTACACTGCGGTTTCAAGCTGCGACCCGTCTTCCAATGAGCCGATAACGTTCATCATCTGCCCTACCGGTTTTTCCGCATGCGAGAGCTGCATTGCAGACAATCAGGAGCTTATCCCCTGGTCAGCGCTCGACTACTTCATCGAATCTGACAAGATGTTCGTATTCTATAAGGACGGCGCAACTGCGGTGTTCGTCCCCAAAAAGGCATTCGACAAAAAGTGTATCGGCGGTATCGCGGATATCAT
>CAKSHG010000338.1 GCA_934456315.1 uncultured Oscillospiraceae bacterium
AAAAATGCGTTTACTTGTTGTTGAAGATGAAAAATCCCTGCGTGACGATATCACGAAAAAGCTGCGTCTGGACGGCTATGAAGCAGACGCATGCGGCGATGGAAATGAAGCCCGTGAGCTGCTTGCCGTTGAGCGTTACGACCTGGTCCTGCTTGATATCAACCTGCCCGGCGTGGACGGAATGACCATACTGCGGGAATTTCGGGCAGTGAACTATGAAACTCCCGTGCTTATCCTTTCCGCACGCAGTGAAACAACGGACAAAGTGGAGGGGCTGGACGCAGGCGCGAACGACTACCTGTCCAAGCCATTCCATCTTGCGGAGCTTGAGGCGCGCATACGCAGCCTGACGCGCCGTCAGTTCATTCAGCGCAATGTCTGCCTGAAATGCGGAAAACTTGTTTACGATACCCGGACAAGGATCGCTTCAGTTGACGGCGCACCGGTCGCACTTACACGAAAGGAGACCGGAGTGCTTGAATATCTCATGCTGCACGAGGGCCGCCCGGTAAGCCAGGAGGAGCTTATTGAACACGTCTGGGATGGAAGTGTGGACAGCTTCAGTAATTCGATACGCGTTCACATTTCGGCTCTGCGCAGAAAACTCCGCGCTGCGCTTGGATACGACCCGGTCGTGAACCGTGTCGGAGAGGGATATGTGATAGGAGGAAACGACAAATGAAAAAACTGTCCCTGCAATGGCGGATAACCCTGCTGACAGCGCTGCTGATCGCAGGGACCTGCATATGCCTTAATCTTCTGCTTTATCATTCAGGAGCTGTCAGCATTGATTCGCTCAATGGGTTTGTATTTGAATATACGCCGGAATCTTCCGAAGATCCGGACGGCCTCGCTATTGAAATATCAGACAGTCAGATGGCGGAATTTATCAGCCGGTTTTCAGATGAAGCATATGATGCAAAGGCTGATTTCGGGCGGAAAGGCTGGCTGATAACGGTTGCCGTGACTATTGCCAGCGCCGCAATAGCCTACTTCGTCAGCGGACAGGCGCTGAAACCGCTGAGAAAGCTATCTCAGCAGGCTGAAAAGATAGACCAGGACAGTATCTCGGACATACGGCTCAATGAAAACACTGTAAAGGAATTCCGGCAGCTCAGCGTTTCGGTGAACCTGATGCTCGACCGGCTTTCGGAATCGTTCGCAACACAGCGCCAGTTTTCCGGGAATGCCGCACATGAACTTCGCACGCCGCTCGCAATAATGCAGACAAAGCTGGAGCTTTTTGCCGCAGAGCATAAAAATTTGGAAGGCGATACGGCTGAACTTGTCCGGTCGCAGGCAGAGCAGCTTGACAGGCTTTCCAGGCTGGTGCATACGCTTCTTGAAATGAGCAATCTCAGTTCGGCGCCGCGCTCTGAACGCATTGAACTTGCGCCTCTCGTAGAGGAGATCATCACTGACCTTACTCCTCTTGCCAGCCAGAATGATATAACAATGGAACAGGACTGCGACAACGTCGTGATAACAGGCAGCGACGCACTGATATATCGGCTGGTGTTCAATCTTATTGAAAATGCAGTCAAGTATAACCGGCGGGGCGGTTTTGTCAGCGTTTCGGTGCATAAGGAGAACAACGATGTGGTCGTCAGAGTTTCCGATTCCGGCTGCGGGATACCGGAGGAGTACCGGGAAAGCATATTTCAGCCTTTTTTCCGTGTGGATAAATCAAGAAGCCGGCAGATGGGCGGAGTTGG
>CAKSHG010000339.1 GCA_934456315.1 uncultured Oscillospiraceae bacterium
GCGCGCTGCTTCGTGCGCTCCGACCTGTCCTGCGAAGCAAAGAATTCGTCCAGCAGACCGTTCGCAGAATCGCAGCGGGTCGTAGTCATCGAGCCGGAATACTGCGTTATGTCGATAAAGCTGAAATCCTTTTTCTTTCCGCCCGGCTCTGACACTATCGTGAACTCCCCGGGGCTGCCGTTCAGCATTCCCTTTATGCGGTAAAGGAGTATCAGCAGGCGCTGTTTTCCTCCCTCGGTGAGCGCATTGCACGGAATATCCGTATCCTTCCCGCAATACCACGCGATCTCCCGGGTGAGTATGGGCGAAACGCCCTCCAGCACGGCGGTGAGCTTCTTGCAGAGCCGCTCCGGGCTGTCCTTCACGGCTTCAAGCACCTGCTCCGGCGTGCAGTCGAGCAGGCACAGCCTGTCCTGACGCGGCGGAGCCTCGTACTGTATCCCGGGAAGCACCCTCCGGACGGAGGAAATGTCGTCTGTTATGCGCTTCACGCTGTCTATGACCCTGCCGTCCCGGACGAGGATTATGTTGCTGTGGCGTCCCATTATCTCGGCTATGAGCGTATTTGTCACAATATCGCCTATCTCGTTGGTGCACTCGAAATCCAGGGAGATTATGCGCTCAAGCCCGTCCTGACGTATCGCCATGAGCTTTCCGCCGGAAAGGTGCTTTCGCAGCAGCATGCAGAACATGGGCGGCTGCTGCGGATTCTCGAACGAGGCGGAAGTGAGGTTCAGACGCGCGCTCACGCTGTTCGCGGAGAGCACTATCTTCTTGCCGCCGTCGCGGAATGTCCGCAGCGAAACGACTATCTCCTCCCGGGAGGGCTGATACACCTTATCCACCCGCGCGCCGACAAGCGGCTGGAGTTCATTTGTTACAATATGCAGAAAAGCTCCATCAAGCGACAAAGCGATCACCCCCAAATTGATCCCGGAATTTCGAATTTAATTCAGATATAGCTGCACGGTTCGCATTCTGATTCCGCGGCGAACACCGGAACTTCCGGGAACGCGCGGCTAAGCAGCGTTGCAAGGCGGTGCGACGCGCATTTTTCGGTGCCGTAGTGCCCCGCGTCTATTAGTGCCATGCCGAGGTTGTGCGCCTCTATCCACGCGGAATGCTTCACATCTCCGGTGACTAGCGCATGACAGCCGAGTGCGGCTGCCCTTGCGATCAGGTCGCCGCCCGAGCCAGAACATACTCCGATGCGGGTTATCGCCTGTGTGTCGCCGTCGCAGTATTTCACGCTCTCGAGGTCGAGGGCGTTCTTACAGTGCTCTGCAAGCGCCTGCGCAGTGAATCCCAGCGGCAGGTCGACCACTCCGCCGATACCCAGACCATTGGGCTGGGTCTGTTCGAGCACTCCGATGCTCTCCCAGCCGAGCAGCTCCAGCAGCGTATCGTTCACGCCGGCTTCGCACATGTCAAAATTGGTATGTACCGCGATGGCGCTGATATCGTTGCGCACCAGCGAATACACCGGGTTCCCGGCGAGCACCCGTTTCAGCGGGTGGAATATCACCGGGTGGTGGGACACGATGAGATTCGCGTTTTTGGTCAGCGCCTCGTTGATTATTTCTTCTGTTATGTCCAGGCAGGTAGCTATTCCGGTGATGTTCTCCACCGGGGTGCCGGTCATCAGGCCAACGTTGTCATAGCTTTCCGCCGTGTTCATCGGTGCGATGGTGTTAAGG
>CAKSHG010000340.1 GCA_934456315.1 uncultured Oscillospiraceae bacterium
AAAAAAAGATCCCGCAGTCAACAGGCTGCGGGAAAGATAATGTGTAAGTCTGCACGAAAAAAGGAAGGAAAACGTACAGACCCTTGATGATCAAATCATCATAAAAAAGGGGAGGTAGGTTATGTGAACGCCGCTTTCGCGGCAGCTTGTCGGCAGTTACCCTAACCTTTAAGGTTTTCTGCTGTGATTATATATTACACCATGTGTATGAATTCACGGTAACAACTTTGTGAAATCATGGTGAAATTCACCAAAAGAGATTTTCACTAAACCCCAGAACAAAAGAAAGAGTGATAAAATGAGCAACACCCCTGACAATGCAAAAAACCCGCGCTCTGAACTGCTCGGAAACGCGCCGGTGACATCGCTGATGATAAAATTCGCCGTGCCCAGCATTATCGCAATGCTGGTAGGCGCGCTGTACAACATCGTCGATCAGCTGTTCATCGGACAGGCGGTAGGTCAGCTCGGCAACGCGGCTACCAACATCGCGTTCCCGTTTTCGACGTCCTGCCTGTCGCTGGCGCTGCTGTTCGGAATAGGCGGCGCAAGCTGCTTCAACCTCAGCATGGGGCGCGGCGACCGCGAGCGCGCTCCGTACTACGTCGGCAATGCAGTGCTGATGATGGTGATCTGCGGAGTTGTGCTGATGGCGGTCACGCAGATATTCCTGACCCCGCTGCTGAAGCTGTTCGGCTCCCCGGAGGAGGTACTCCCGCTGGCGCAGGAATACGTCGGGATAACCGCCTGGGGATTCCCTTTCATGATAATCACGACCGGAGGAGGTCACCTGATACGCGCTGATGGAAGTCCCCGCATGACAATGCTGTGCAATCTGCTGGGCGCAGTGATAAACACGGTGCTCGACGCGATTTTCGTCCTCGGACTGGACTGGAAAATGACCGGCGCAGCATGGGCTACAGTAATCGGGCAGGTGATTTCCGGCGTCGTTGCGATAGCTTACATCACGCGCTACAAGACCGTACACCTCGGGCTGAAGCACCTGCGTATCAGCTGGCAGTACACCGGGAAGATAATCGCTATCGGAATGGCAAGCTGCATAAATCAGCTTGCGATGATGGTGGTCCAGATAGTCATGAACAATCTGCTCAAGCATTACGGCGCGCTCTCTATCTACGGCGAATCTATACCGATAGCGGTTTCCGGCATAGTGATGAAGGTCAACCAGATAACCTTTTCGATAGTTATCGGGCTTGGACAGGGCGCGCAGCCCATAATCAGCTTCAACTACGGAGCGCGGAAATACTCCCGCGTGCGGGCGGCGCTGCGTTCCGCTATAACAGTCGGCGCAGGCGTTGCGGTGCTGGCGTTCATTCTGTTCCAGCTGTTCCCGAGGGAAATAATCGCGATATTCGGAAAAGGCTCGGACGAGTATTTTGAGTTCGGCGTGAAATTCTTCCGGGTATTCCTGTTCTTCACCTGGCTGAACTGCCTTCAGCCGATCGCTTCAACGTTCTTCACCTCGATAGGAAAGTCCTTCAAGGGAGCGTTCCTGTCGCTTACCAGGCAGATACTGTTCCTGCTGCCGCCGCTCATCGTGTTCCCGCTATTTATGGGTATCGACGGAATGCTGTGGGCAGGTCCGTTTGCGGACCTCCTTTCAGCGGTCGCGGCTGTTATCATGATAGTCGTCGAGCTGCGCATTATGAAGCGCGAGGAAACGGAAGCTTCC
>CAKSHG010000341.1 GCA_934456315.1 uncultured Oscillospiraceae bacterium
TTTTTTATTCTTCCGTGTTCACCTCGTCTGACGCTGGTTCTGCGGAATACTCCTCCTGCCTGCGCGCCGCGTATGACAGAGTCATCAGGCTGTCGGTAAGGTGGACGTTCTCCACCGCCGCCTCCGGGTGATCGTAGTGGATATCGTAATGCGAAAAGTTCCAGAATGCGTTGACGCCCAGGTCAAGGAGCTTCTGGACCATGTCCTTCGCGCCGCTTTTCGGGATACACAGAACCGCCATCTTCGGGTGGTTTTCCTCGCAGAATTCCGCAAGGCGGTTGGTGTGCATTATCTTTATCCCGGAGATCTCGATATTCTCCAGGGAAATATTGCTGTCGAATATCCCGGCAAGCTCGTAGCCGTACTTCTTAAAGTCGATATGGACTGTGATAGCTCTGCCGAGGTTTCCCGCGCCGATAAGTATTATCTTGTCGTGCTGGTCAAGACCCAGGATATGCCCTATCTGACGGCGCAGCTCCGCCACGTTGTAGCCGTAGCCCTGCTGACCGAAACCGCCGAAGCAGTTGAGGTCCTGGCGTATCTGCGAAGCGGTGAGCCGCATTTTCTCCGACAGCTCACGGGAGGAGATCTTCTGAATATCCTGATTCAGCAGCTCGCCCAGGAAACGGTAGTACCGCGGCAGCCTGCGTATAACTGAATTTGAAATGTTGTTCTTCTGCATTGCTTACCTCCTGCCGCCGGACGTGGGATATCAGCCCATCAGCTTTGCAAGACGGCTGTTTATCTCGTTCAGGAATGTTTCCGTATCTACCGGGCGCTTGTTCTCGAGCTTGGACATTGCCGCGAGGTTCTTGTCCATAACGCCGTCCTCCATGGTCTGAATGGAAGCCTTCTCGAGCTTGTCCGCATAGTCGCACAGAGCCGGGATATTGTCCAGCTCGCCGCGCTTGCGCAGTGCGCCGCTCCATGCGAAGATGGTCGCGATAGGATTCGTGGAGGTCTTTTCGCCCTTGAGATAGTTGTAATAGTGGCGGGTAACAGTACCGTGAGCCGCCTCGTACTCATAAACGCCGTCCGGGGAAACCAGGACGGAGGTCATCAGACCCAGCGAGCCGAACGCAGTAGCCAGCATGTCGGACATAACATCGCCGTCGTAGTTCTTGCACGCCCAGATGAAGCCGCCCTCAGAGCGGATAACTCTTGCGATGACATCGTCGATAAGGGTGTAGAAGTACTCAATGCCAGCCTCGGCGAACTTCTCCTTGTACTCATTCTCGTATATTTCAGCGAAAATATCCTTGAAGCGGTGGTCGTAAGTCTTGGAGATGGTGTCCTTGGCTGCGAACCACAGGCTCTCCTTTGCGCCGAGCGCGTAGTTGAAGCACGCTCTTGCGAAGCTGGAAATGGACTTGTCGAGGTTGTGTACGCCCTGTACAACACCGTCGCTGTTCTTGAAGTCGTGAATGAGCGCTCTTGTTTCCTTGCCGTCCTTGTCGGTGACTACCAGTTCAGCCTTGCTGCCCTGCGCTACCTTCATTTCGGTGTTCTTGTAGATGTCGCCGTATGCGTGACGCGCGATGGTTATCGGCTTTGTCCAGGTAGGAATGTACGGAACGATGCCCTTAACGAGGATCGGCTTTCTGAATACGGTGCCGTCCAGGATAGCGCGGATAGTTCCGTTCGGGGACTTCCACATCTCCTTGAGGTTGTACTCGGTCATGCGCTG
>CAKSHG010000342.1 GCA_934456315.1 uncultured Oscillospiraceae bacterium
CGCTAATATTGCGATTTTCTTTTTCATATACAGTACCTCCATTTTCCATCAGTGGTTATGATATTATAGCAGATATCCCATAAAAAGTCAACCAATTTACAGTTGCGCAGATGTAAAAATTCCTATTGAAACATTGCGGAATATATGCTATAATACAATGTAAAGGCATGACATAGAGCCATAAAGAAAAACAAGCAGAACAAAAGCGAGGAAATACATATGATAAAGCTTATCGCAAGCGACATGGACGGCACCCTGCTCAACGACAGGAAAGAGCTCCCCGGGGACTTCCTCGAGGTATTCGAAGAGCTGGAGCGCCGCGGCATAAAATTCACCGTAGCGAGCGGACGCTCCTTTGACGCGGTGGCGCACCTGTTCCCCGAGGAATACCGCACGCGGCTGGATTTCATCTGCGACAACGGCGCGAACGTTATCCACGAGGGAAAGCAGGTCAGCGTGACTCCGCTGGACCGCGGCACATTCGAGCAGCTGATAAGGGCGTGCGAGGAGATAGGCGGACTGCGGGTGCTGGTCTGCGCCGGAAAGGGGACCTACCACCTCACCGCAGACGAGGAATTCAGCGCGGAGATCGCGAAATATTACAAGAATCACATTCCCTGCGACGACCTGCTGTCGGTGGACGACGTGATCTACAAGCTCGCCGTCTGCGACATGAAGGGAACGCAGCAGCACGCCAAGCCCGCCATCGACGCGATTTTCGGCGACCGGCTCAACGTGCAGGTGTCCGGTCCGATATGGATGGACGTAATGGGCGCTGGAGTAAGCAAGGGCAGCGCCCTGAAAGCCCTTGGTAAGCACCTCGGCATAGCCCCGGAGGACACCATGGCTTTCGGCGACTTCTACAACGACGCAGACATGCTGAAATACGCCGGCTGGAGCTTCGCGATGGAAAACGGTCACCCGGACATCAAGCGCATGACGCGCTTCCTCGCCCGCAGCAACAACGAAAACGGAGTGCTCCGCGCGATACGGCAGTACGCATTACAGGAGGAAACAAGCAACGCATGAACATACAGATATTCGGCAAATCCAAGTGTTTCGACACCAAAAAGGCGGAGCGCTACTTTAAGGAGCGCGGAATAAAGTTCCAGTCTGTCGACATACTTTCAAAGGGGCTTAGCAAAGGCGAGCTGGACAGCGTCGTAAAGGCACTCGGCGGGAAGATAGACGCAGTCATCGACGAAAACTCAAAGGACTACGCCGAGATAAAATACCTGCTGGACTCCGCGAAGCCCGGAAAGCTCGAGGAAAATCCGAAGCTCTATAAGACCCCGATAGTCCGCAACGGCAGGCAGGCTACAGTAGGCTACTGCCCCGACACCTGGAAGAACTGGGAGTAATATATGCAGATCGTTCTTATAATCGTCCTGATACTATGCTCGGCGTACTTCTCCGCAACGGAAACCGCGCTAAGCAGCGCAAACAAGATACGCCTGAAGCACATGTCGGATACCGGAAGCCGCGCCGCAGAGCGCACCCTGAACATACTCGAAAAGTACGACAAGGCGCTGACGACTATCCTCATCGGCAACAACATCGTGAACATCGCCTGCTCGTCCATCGCGACGATACTTGCGATATCACTGGTCGGCGAGAAGTACGGCTCGCTGGTGTCCACCATCGCGACCACAGTCATCGTGCTCATATTCGGCGAGGTAATGCC
>CAKSHG010000343.1 GCA_934456315.1 uncultured Oscillospiraceae bacterium
CCTCGCCAAACTCAACTTTTACGTTGATATGTCCGTCTGGCTTTTTGTGGGAAAGCAGTACTACCGTCTCCACGTGCCGCGTAAACGGAAACATATCGAACGGCTGGATACACTCCACATTGTAGTTTTTCGTCAGCGTTTTCAGGTCGCGGGCGAGGGTCACGGGATTGCAGGAAATGTACACCACCCGCTCCGGCTTTATCGCCGTCAGGGCGCGCAGAAACTGCTTGTCAGCGCCCGCACGCGCCGGGTCCATTATCACTGCGTCGAAATGCACGCCCTTTTTAGCGCGCTCACGCAGGTATTCCCCGGCGTCGCCGCGGTTGAACGCAGCGTTCCGCGTTATTCCGTTCAGCCTGCAATTCTGCACGGCGTCACGGACTGCCGCCGGATTGTACTCTATCCCCTGCACCGCCTTCACATGATCAGAGGCGATTATCCCTATCGTTCCGGTGCCGCTGTAAGCGTCAAGCAGAGTGTCCTTCTTCGTGAGCCCTGCCGCCTTTATCGCAAAGTCGTACAGCCTTTCAGCCTGCGCGGGATTCACCTGGTAGAACGACTGCGGAGATATCCTGAACTTCTTTCCGCATATCTCGTCTATTATGAACCCCTCCCCGTACAGCACCTCGCAGTGGTCGCCGAGGGTCAGGAACTCCGGACTGCGGTTCACCGAGAACGTCACCGTCTTTATCGCCGGGAATTTTTTCACAAGCGCAGCAGTGAAATCGCGCTTCTTCGGAAACATCGACGCTGCGCCGACTATCGTCACAAGTATCTCCCCCGTGTTCTTCCCGATCCGCACCAGCACATGCTTTACGAACCCGCGGTCCGTCCCCGGATCCCAGGGACGCAGTCTGAACGACTTCATCAGCTCCCGGATACCAAGTATCACCTCATCGGCGCGGGGGTCGTTCACCATGCAGCGGTCTATCCCGACTATCCCGTTGCGCGACGACTGATATACTCCGGATATTATCCGCCCGCTGCGGTCGCTCCTGAAAACCGCCTGCACCTTGCAGCGGTAGCCGCAGGGCGGCTCCATCGGAACTATCGGCGAAACTGTTCCGTAACAGCCCAGCAGTCCGGTCACGTCTTTCTGCTTCCATTCCAGCTGCTGCGAGTAGGTCAGGTTTGATAGCTGACACCCGCTGCACTTCTTAGCAACCGGACATTTTGATTCGTTTGTCATACCTTGAATTTCTCCGTCATTTCTTTCAGCCTTGAGGACTGCTCGTCAAGCTCCACGGCGGCTGCCGCGCTCTCCTGCGCGTTTGCCGCTGTGGAAGTCACATACTTCGTTATCAGCTCGGTCTTTTCGGTTATCTCCGACATGCGGCGCTTCTGCTCCGCGCCGGAATCCACTATCGCGGTTATCAGCCTGTCTACCTCGGACATCTTGTCGGTAACTCCGCGCAGCGTTTCCGCTGTGTCATTCGCGAGCTGCTGACCGTTGCGGACCGCCGCCGCAGCTTCTTCAATGAGCGCTGTAGTCCTGCCGGACGCTTCCGTGCTCTTTCCGGCGAGAGTGCGCACTTCATCGGCAACGACCGCAAAGCCCTTCCCGGCTTCCCCTGCCCTTGCCGCCTCGATGGAGGCGTTGAGCGCCAGTATATTGGTCTGGAACGCTATGTCCTCTATCGTTCTGTTTATCTCCTGTATCTTCTCGGAGG
>CAKSHG010000344.1 GCA_934456315.1 uncultured Oscillospiraceae bacterium
TCTCAAACAAGGACAGCGCGCAGTACTGGAGCGCAGTCGGCTACTACTTTGCAAAGGAGCTTTCCGAAAAGCTGAACATGGTAGTAGGCATCATCGGCTGCAACTGGGGTGGTACTTCCGCGAGCGCCTGGATGAAGCGCGAGTACGCCGATGGTGAAACTGCGGTGTATTTCGAGGATTACGACAGGGCTGTCGCCGGGAAGTCCGAGCAGCAGCTCAAGCAGGATTATCTTGACTACCAGGCGTACCACAATGAATGGGAGCGCAAGAGCGCGGAATACTATACCAACACGCCGAACCCCACCTGGGACGGCTGTCTTGCCTACTGCGGCGAGAACAAGTACCCCGGTCCGGCTTCCCCGCTGAATCCGATGTCCCCTGGAGTACTCCACAAGAGCATGGTAGAGCGCATCGCGCCCTACACGATGACCGGCGTCATCTGGTATCAGGGCGAGAGCGATGACCACCGTCCGCAGATGTACTACAAGCTGCTGAACCAGATGATACGCAACTGGCGCGACGACTGGAACGATGATGAGCTGTTCTTCGTTATCGGGCAGCTACCGATGCACCGCTGGGAGGCCGACCCGGATTTCAAGAACTGGTGTACTATCCGCGAGGCTCAGGCTAAGACCGCCCGTACAACGGCGGGAACTGCGCTTGCTGTCCTGACCGACTGCGGCGAGTTCAGCGAGATACACCCCAAGGATAAAAAGACCCCGGCTCACAGATTCTGCCTTGCGGCGCTCAACGGGTACTATCAAGTGCAGTTCGTTGACGGCGCTGACGGCAGCGAGGAGGGCGGTTACTCTACGTTCAACCCCGAAGCCTACGAGGGCTGCTGGAATTCAGACAGCGTTGATGTGTTCGTTTCCACCGGGCTTTGCCTTGAGGTGAAGGACGACGCTGAGGAGATAAGCGGCTTCGAGCTGATGTCCGCTGACGGGGAGTGGCACGCTGCAAAGGCTGTCCTGTCCGATAAGGAGCTTTGGAGCGCCGGAGAGGGAACCGAGATAATCAGCGTCACCGGAGTTTCCGACCCGTGCGGGGTGCGCTACCTCTGGACAAATTACACTGATGATATCCCGTTAAGGGATGGCGAAAACGGAGTTCCGCTGCCGCCGTTCGTATTTACAAAGCCCAGCTACAAGGGCTGATACAGGAGCTGATACCATGGAAAAGGAAAAGATAGACAGAATAAATCACCTGGCGCGCAAGCACCGCGCCGAGGGTCTCACCGAAGAAGAAAAGGCAGAGCAGCAGGCGCTGCGCGACGAGTACCGCGAGGGCTTTAAAAAGGGTCTTGCGGCGCATCTCGACCGCGTATATTACAAAATGCCGGACGGCAGCCTTGTGAAAGCAGTCCAGGGTGAGGTAAAGATTCCCGAAAAGAGATCGGAGGACAAGAAATGATAGCATTAGTTACAGGAGCAAGCTCCGGAATAGGCAGAGATATCGCCCGTTCCCTTGCTAAGCATGGAATAAATGTAATAATCACAGCGCGCCGCCGCGACCGTCTTGAGGAGCTCAAAAAGGAGCTCATCGAAACCTACGGAGTAAAGGTGCACATCATTGCTGCGGATATTTCCGACACTGCACAGTGTCGGGAGCTTCACCGCCGCGTAAAGAAGTACAACATCGATATTTTCGTCAA
>CAKSHG010000345.1 GCA_934456315.1 uncultured Oscillospiraceae bacterium
ATAACGATATACACTTCCTGCTGGAACGCGCAGACCGGAGTGTACTACTACACGACCTACCTCGACCGCCGTATAAACGCCGTGGACATGCACCGTGCCGACATTGACGGAACAGCGCTGACGCGCTATCCCATGCTTCAGCAGGAGGACGTCAATTTCCAGAACTGAATACCGCCCACCGGACAGCTTTTCAGGCTGTCCGGTTTTTGATTCTGCTGATTCACATCACTTGTAACCAAATTGTAACCAAATCGTAATATAACTGTAATTGACTTCCTGCAATAATCTGTTATAATAATTATAGGGAAATATCACGAAAGGGAGGTGGTCGATGTGAAAAAGAGAAAGCTGTTCTGCGAACTTTCGCCGGTCTGTTACCGCATTTCGCTAGGCAAGGAATACCTCCTGCGGGATATCCGCGATACCTTCAGCGGTGAAAAATTCGCGAGTATCCGAAATACGGTCCCGTTCAGCGCGGTCGTCAAGAGCCACTCCTCCAACGCGCTGCGCCGCCTGGAGGGCGTAGAAATGGAGCTTCAGCGCAACAAGCTGGTAAATCTCCGGCTCGCGGCGGCTCAGATAAACGGGATAGTCGTTCAGCCCGGGGAAACGTTCTCGTTCTGGAGGCTGGTCGGCGACCCCACAGCGAAGCGCGGATACCTTGACGGGCTGGTTATAAGCGCCGGGAAACTCGGGCGCGGCATAGGCGGCGGGCTGTGTCAGCTCGCTAACCTTATCCACTGGCTGGTGCTGAACAGCCCGCTCACTGTTACTGAACTGGTGCACCATTCCGACGCGCTCTTCCCGGATTCCGGCAGGAGGGTGCCGTTCGGGACCGGAACGAGCGTATTTTACAAGAACGTGGACTACCGCTTCAGGAACACCACTGACCGCCCGGTGCAGCTGCTGGTCTGGCTGGACGAAAGCACGCTTTACGGCGAGCTTCGCGCACAGGAGCCGTTCCCGTACATATACCGCATAACCGAAGAAGATCAGGGCTACGTCGAGGAGGACGGCGAATTCTTCCGGGTCAGCCGGGTGTACCGCGTGATCCTCGACCGGGAGCGCCGGGTGATACGCCGGGAACTGGTGCTGGACAACCACTCCAAAGTGATGTACGACTACTCGCTTATCCCCAGCAGCCAGATAATCACTCCCGGACTAAGGCGGCTCACATGAACATATATGCGGCTGGAGAACTCATTAAACAGAGCGGCTGCTGAGGAAATACGCGCGGCGCGTTCCTGACCCGCGTCAGAGCGCATACCGCGCAGGATCATCGCCGGGGGAACTTCCGCAAAGCGGAAGGCGGCGGAAAGGGGTAATTATATGAACAAAACAGGATTCAAGGCAACTGTAATTGCATGCGGCGCGATACTGGTGATACTCGGCGCGGCGCTGACATTCATGCTGTGCAACATAGTCCCGACAGCCTGGATGGAATGCGTCGAAATAAGCGGAAGGGTGATACCGGTCTCGGGCGCCGGGTTTGATTACGAAGCAGATATGCCTATGTGGAAAGGCAGCGTGGCAGACGGCGTACTCGTTATGAAAGACGGCACGGAATACAGCATAAAGTACAGTATGGATTACGGTGTATTCACCATCGAAGATAAATTCGGAATGTACGTTTCCCGCGCATA
>CAKSHG010000346.1 GCA_934456315.1 uncultured Oscillospiraceae bacterium
GCTCTGAACGCACAGTATGTATCCCAGGCTGATATCCCTGCAGAGGTTATCGCTAACGAGAAGGAAGTTCAGCTCGGTCTGGTTAAGACAGAGAACGCACAGTCCGCTAAGCCCAAGCCCGAGAACGTTCTTGAGAAGATCGTTGAGGGTCGTCTTAGAAAGTACTACGAGGAAGTTTGCCTCCTCGACCAGAAGTACTTCAAGGACGATACAATGACCATCGCTAAGTATGTTGAGTCTGAAGCTAAGGCAGCAGGCGCAGCTATCAAGGTTGATTCTTTCGTTCGCTACGAGCGCGGCGAGGGTATCGAGAAGAAGCAGGACGACTTCGCTTCCGAGGTTGCTGCAATGGCTAAGGGCTAATTCCCTACAAAGCTTTCAGGGCTGTCCGAAAGGGCAGCCCTTTTTGCTGTCCCGAACAGGCTCGCAAGTTGTGAATGCCCCCGAAAAGCAGACCAGGGATACAGTATCGCTTCCTGTTTCCATTTATTTTTTGTCAGAAAGTGTTGCAACCAGAGATAAAATGTGATATAATCAATATGTATTGCGACAACACAGGGTTTGGGGAAACGCTGAATAACAGCTTCGCAGCAAGACAAACGCGTGGCTGCGCCGGAACGCATCGGTTCTGTTTCATTCAGCGACGTCATGGATAAAAGGAAACAAAATGATAAAAGAAAACCAAAGGCTGTTCAACCGTCTGAACGTCCTGACCGACGCGGCGGCAGCTTTTATTTCGATAGCCGCGGCGTACCTGTTGGTGTTCAACCTGCTGGATTTCGACCGCAACTATCCGCTTGTGGATTACTTTAAGCTCCTGCTGGTATTCGTGCCGCTGCAGCTGCTTACCTACGGCTGCATGGGGCTTTACAGTTCGTTCAGGAGCAAGAGCTTTGCGAACGAAACCGGAAAGCTCACCGCCGCGCTGTTCCTGGACGGCATGGCTATGATAGCTCTGCTTTATGTGGTGCAGATAATCAACTTCTCCAGATGGGCGCTGGCGATATTCCTTGTGCTGGATTTTCTGATAGTCCTGCTGAAAAGGTTTATCCTGCGGAAAACGCTGCACAGCTTCCGGGAGAAAGGCTACAACCGCAAGCATGTCCTGATAGTCGGCAGCGGAAACGCCGCCAGGGACTACCTCCGCACGATAAGGGAGCAGCGCTGGCTTGGCTTTAACTGCGCGGAGTGCGTATCGGACACCCCGCTTGAGGGAGTGAAGCTCCTCGGCGGCTACGGCGACCTGCTCGGTATCCTTGAGGACAAGAGTTACGACGAGGTGGTCTGCGCGCTTGACAACAGCGACATCTCGAGGCTCTCCGGAGTCGTCGAGGCGTGCGAGCTGACGGGAACGAAGATATCCGTTATCCCGAGCATTTACAAGTACATGAGCGCGACCCCTGCCATCGACATGGTGGGAGATATCCCGCTGCTGAATATCCGCCGGATACCGCTGGATAACATGGGAAACGCCGCAATGAAGCGCGCCATGGATATTGTAGGAGCGCTGGTGCTGCTGATATTGACCTCGCCGGTGCTGTTGGTCAGCATGCTGGTGATAAAGCTGACTATGGGCGGCAGCGTCATTTTCAAGCAGAAGC
>CAKSHG010000347.1 GCA_934456315.1 uncultured Oscillospiraceae bacterium
GTCCAGCGGAGCTTCCACGGCGAGCGGCAGGAGATAGGCCTCCCGACCCTGGAGGCGCTGATAAAGGGCGCGGCTTTTATGCTCGACTGGTGCATGAAAACCCACACCCAGTGCGCGCTGACGGTGAATTCCCCGGAGCCGGAAACGCCGGAGTGCGGCGAGGGCTACGGTCACACGATAAAGCTGCTGCGGCAGCTGGCAGCGCTGGAAACCGGCTGCGGAGCGCACATCGACGATTTTATCGCGGAAACCCGTTTCGACGGGTTCACCGACGTAGTGTTCATCAGCAGCTTTCTCGACGAGAAGTGCTGCGATACGCTTCACGCGCTGTCCGAAAACGGCAGGAGCGTGTCGATATTCTCGACCGATATTGAACAGGCTGATTTCTGCGAGGTGTGGCACATTCCGCGTCCACACATCAGGTAAGTACGGAAAGGCGGTGCGGATTTGCATAAGAACCTGCTTTTGTGGCTGGCAGTCGCCTGCCAGTTCCTGGCGCTGTTTCCGTTCCTCACCGCCGCCGAGGGTATCGGTTTCGGCGAGTACGTCTGGTGGCACTACATCGTGATGTACGCCGCTGCCGCCGGCTTCTGGACGGCGGGGAAGCTGCTGTGCGGCTGGGCGTCCGGCGCCGGGCTTTCGAAGCGCGGCAGGGCCTGGGCGGTGTTCCTGGCGAGGGTCGGCTTCATCGCGCCGACGGCTGTGTTCTGCGTGGTCTGCGGACTGGCGGGGCTTCATACCGGGCTTTATCTGTACCTCCTGCCGGGGTGTATCGCCGCGTATTACGGCGGGTACCTCTCGGTCGGGAAAGAGTACAGCGAGGTGTTTTCCCGCGGGTGGTTCGGAGTGTATTTCGCTGCGGCGGTGCTCGCGGCGATACTCCTTAGCTTCACCCACGATGAGCGGCTGACCTCCGCCGGAATGACGCAGCTGTGCGTTTCGTTCGGGGCGCTGATAATCGGCGCGGCGGTGCTGACCAACCAGACCAACATCGACGTTCAGACCCGCCAGCGGGCAGGAGGACGCGCTGTCCTCCCGGCGGGAGTCCGGCGGACCAACGCGCTGATGATAGCGGTCGTTGGCGCGGTGATAATCGGGCTGTTCCTGTTCGCAAAGCCGTTCGGGAACGCGCTTTTCGAGGGGATACGCGCGCTGCTGAAGCTGCTGCTTTCCCTGCTGAATCACGGCAGGCAGGACGTCGAGGACGACAACGAGCTTGCCGAGAACACTGCAGAGGCGATGGACTACACCACCAACGAGAATCCCTACGCCGACCTGCTGATGTACCTGTTCGCGGCGCTGATAATATTCCTTGTCGTGAAGTTCCGCAGGCAGATATGGAGCTTTATCCGGGAGATATTCGCCCCGCTGTTCAGGGAGCCACTCCGGGAGGAGCCTGCGCCGTTCTTTGACGAGGTCAGCTCCTCCGGTGACGCAAGGTACGTTTCCGGCAGGAACGTCCGCACGGAGCGCGAGCTGCTGAAAAAGTACCGCCGCGAAACCGACCCGGCGATGAAGTACCGCGAGGGCTACGAGCTGTTCCT
>CAKSHG010000348.1 GCA_934456315.1 uncultured Oscillospiraceae bacterium
TTTTTGCAAAATTGCAATAGGTATCTTATTTTTTGGTCATTTTGCGAAGAAACTGCGCCCGGGTTTTCCGGGCGCATGACAGCGTTATTTCTTCTTGTCTTTAATGTGCAGCTTTTCCTTGCAGATTTTGACCCGGTTGCTCACCACGTCCTTGAAGGAGTGCTTGCTCTCCTGGACCGGCTCCGGCTTTTCTTCAGGCTCATCGCAGATGTAATCCGGCGTGATGTACCCGACGTCCCCGGCGTAGTCTGCCGTTTTCTGCGGAAGCTGGCGCTTTTTCAGTCTGCCCTCGATGAAATCCTTGAACAGCATGTAGACGACAGCGCATACCGGCACGCCTAGGAACATTCCGAGCATTCCGAAAAGTCCTCCGCCGATAAGGATCGCGATGAGTATCCACACCGCAGGAAGCCCGGTGGAATCACCGAGTATCCAGGGAGCGATGATATTGCCGTCCACTGTCTGAAGTATCACGATGAAAATAACGAACCACAGCGCCTGGATAGGCTGCTCTGACAACAACAGCAGCAGCGTACAGGGTATAGCTCCGATGAACGGGCCAACGAACGGGATCAGATTGAACACGAACATTATAGCCGAAATCAGCAGTGAATACGGCAATTGCAGCACGGTACAGCCGATGAAGCACAGCAGCGCAACTATGAAAGCCTCGATTATCTTCCCGACAATGGAGCCGAGGAATTTCTTGCTTGCTTCGCGGCAGACTGTCAGGAACCTCTGTGCACGCTCCACTTTCAGGAATGCGAAAATGAGCTTTTTCGTCTGCCCGATGAACATTTCCTTGCGCGCCAGCAGGTATATCGAGATTATCAGACCTATCAGCACGTTCTTCATCGTATCTATAACCGCCCAGACCGTTGACGCAACGTTTCCGGCGATGCTCATCAGCTCGTTTGAATATTCCTTCCATATTCCCGCGATGAACTTGTTGAAATCGTCCAGTGGGTTTCCGAGGAATTCAACCAGCGCGGGGTAATCCTCAAAGATGTTGTTGAGCCAGTCCTTGATGGTATTGATGTAGGAATCCATGTTGCTGAAGATCATGACCATGTTCCCTATAAGCTGTGGTATGACCATTATTACGATAAGTCCCAGTATGACCAGAACTAACAGCATAGTGAGCGTCAGCGCAATTCCCCTCGCCTTGCTGCGCTTTTTCTTGTCCGGAGAGCCGGAGAGCTTCTTCAGACCGTCCTTCTCTATTTTAGTCATAAGCGGATTCAGAAGATACGCGCAGAATATACCGATGACTATCGGCGTAGTCACCGCGCCCAGCACGGACAGCTTCGCCATCACCGAGTCGAAATTGAATATCACCATTACCGCTATAGCACTGACGATGACGGCGCAGGTCGCGTAGACCGCTATCGTCAGGTATTTTCTGTTCCAGTTTATGTTCATTATGTTCCTCCCCCGAAACATGCAGCGGGCATGTTTTTCACATTTATTATACAACACTGTCTGTAAAAAATCAAGTATCGGCGTATTAATATTGGCACAACTTTCCTGAATAATCACGCTC